>NZ_JBRAKS010000066.1:0-14638 GCF_052745115.1 Candidatus Jordarchaeum sp. | reverse complement strand
CCTGGGCGAGCTCGGCGACACACGAGCCGTGGAACCCATCACAAAATACCTGAAAAACGAAAAAAATTACATTAGAATAGAAGCAGCAAGAGCCCTCGCAAAAATAAAAGATGAAAGAGCAATAGAAGCACTCAGACAGGCACAAAAATATCCAGACGAACACGTCCGAAAAATCGCAAAAAAAGCCCTCGAAGAATCACAGCCGCCCCACTAAGTAACTAAGAGAATTTTTGAAAGACAGAAACAATCCTAGTTCTCTTGGTTCACGTGTCGTTCGAATATTTTCCACACCAATTAGTGTCTTTTATTAATAGAAACATTTTATAATATTCCCTCTCGTTTTCACATATATGTATAACAAAGGTGTTCACTATGGAGAATAAAGATTACCTTAAGCTGCTATTAGACATAGTTGAAAAAGCGCAAGTCAAACTACTCAAAGAAGGAAAAGGAACAAACGAAATACTAGGCTACAACATCAAAGGAGACACCACAAGAGGATTCGACAAAACCACCGAAGACTACCTAATGAACGAAATAAGAAAAATCTACAAAAACATAACATTCCTAGCAGAAGAAGCCGGAGTAGTAGAAGAAGGAAAAGACATATACGTAATAATAGATCCATGTGATGGCAGCTCAAATTTTTCGAGGGGGATTGGGGTGAGTGCTATTGCTATTGCTGTTGCTCCTTCGCCTTTTTTTGAGGAGGTTGAGATTGCGGTTGTTAAGGATATTGTTTCTGGAAAGGCTTATTATGCTATTAGGGGTGGGGGTGCTTTTCTTGACGGGGTTAGGGTGATTCCTTCTAAGATTAAGGAGCTTTCTGAGGCTATTGTGGGGATTGATTTGGATTTTCCGGTTAAATCGGATTTGGATAGGGTGATTCCTATTTTGAAAACGGCGCAGAAGGTTCGGAAGATTGGGTCGAATTCCTTGGAGCTTTCTTATGTTTCTTCGGGGGGTTATGATGCTTTTGTGGATGTGAGGAGTACTTTGAGTGCTGAGAATTTTGCTTCTGCGAGGCTTATTATTGAGGAGGCGGGTGGGTTGATCTCGGATGATGAGGGTAACTCTATTGTGGGTGAAATCGATCTTACTAGAAAGCAAAATTTGGTAGCGGCGGGGAATAGTGTACTGCATGAAAAAATTTTGGAACTGTTACAATAGTTCCTCTTTATTCCTTTTTTGAATGGGTAAAAAGAATAGATTTCCATATTTCAAATTTTGGAAAAATTGTGATTTTTTGCTCTATGAGGCGTTTGGCTCTGGGAGTTGTAGGATTATTTCAACGGTGCAGTTGGGTGGTGTTCTTATTTTTTTCTCCCAGGCTTTTCCGATTGAGACTAGGAAGAATATTCCGGCTATTTTGGCTCCGGATTTTTCTGCGAGGTTTACTAGTGCTCTTTGGGTTTCTCCTGAGCGGATTATGTCGTCGACTATTAGGATGTTGTCTTTGCTGGTTAGGGTTCCTTTTGGTAGGTAGAGTGTCATGAGTACTCCTGAGAATGAGGGGACGTATGATTCTTCGATGAATTTTGTGACTCCTACTTCTCGTGTTCTTTTTGCTATTATTAGCTGGGCTTCCAGCTGGTTTGATATGTGTGTTGCTATTGGGATTCCGTCTACGGCGGCTGTTAATACCTTGGTAATCTTTTTTCCGGCAAATTTTTCGGAGATCATCTGTGCTACTACTCTCATGAATAGTGTGTCTGCCAGTAGTTCTGTGTTATCAAAGTATCCTCGGCCGTCGAATTCGATTCTGCGTGAAATCTCATCCTTTACGTCGAATTTTTTATTGAATATTTCGAATAGTTCGTCTGCACGGTTTTTGCTGGGAAGTACGTGTCCTTTGATGTAACGGTTGAGGACGGTTACTGGTAGCTTGGTGATTTTGGATAATTCTTCGTAGGTGTGATTCTTTTTCAGTATTTTTAGTAGTTCCACGGATTTCATTCTCTTTTTGATGTCCAATACATGAGTTTCCGCTGCCAATTCCTGTTCACTCCGATAAACATGTTTATGTTAAATTAACCTAAGAACCTTTTCGAGTATTACTTCATTAAAGTATAATAAAGATATCCCTATAAACCGTGAAATGAATAAAAAGATTTCTCAGATTATATAAATATTTTCAAAAATAGGAAACAAAGGATTATTTTAATTCAGGGGATTTAAAAATAATTATTTTAACGAAATCTTTTTTTATTTTGAATTGTTCAATTAAATGTTTTCTCCTTTATATACTCCCGTGTACCCCTCAGAGATTGCGGATAGCTTTAAGAAAATAAGCTGTAACACCCGTGCATTCTTCTCCATTACGAAACCATGCGGATTACTCACTACGAGAAGAGACTCACACCTGCCAACATAGCCTGCGTCAAAAACTGCTGAAACCACACTTACACCACATCTCAAAAGAGTAGATCTGGTTCGCCCGATGGCTAAAATATTATTCGGAAGGTCCACAACCTCGTTATAGATAATCTTGTAAGCACCTGGTTCTAGATGCAATTTATGATTAAAATCTAAGGGCCCGGTTTCTGATACACGCCTATTTTTGTTAGAGAAATCTACGTAACCTTGCTCTTTGAAGGTGTGAACCTCTCTTAAGGAAAGATCAAAACCATTTGGAGTCAACTGTTTATCCAAATCAATGTATTCTCGCACCAGCTTTCCTCTAAGAATCATTTCTCGTATATTTTTTCCACTCAGAACAGAGCCCATTTAAATCCTTCCAAAAACGTCTCAATTTGTGTACCAATGTGAAAAATGGCGGGCCTGAGGTGAATTTCCGTGTATCCCCTTGTTGATACGCTTTTGAACACCTGACATCCGGCTTTCTTCTAGTTATTGAATTATCTATCCGAAGGCCGGCGCCCTATCCACTAGACTACAGGCCCGTCCTAAAACTTTACAACAAAAGTGTTATATCAATCTTACTGCGTCACAATTTTTTTAATTATTAGAAATCTTTTTAGGTTATCTCTTTTGTACGTTTCACATAGCAATTAAATTACACTTGAAAAATTTATGTGATTCGGAGAATTAAAAATGAAGTACGTTGTTGATACCAGTGTACTTTTGGGTTCCACTCTTTCTAAGGAGATAGAGGAAGGAAGTCTGAAGGACGAGGCAAATATTGAGATAATTATACCGCAGACCGTTCTGGCAGAAATAGAACATCAAGCTAACAGTTCTAAAACTACTGGAATGCTGGGATTAGAGGAGCTTAAGAAGCTTCGGGGCTTGCACAATCAGGGAAGAATTAAATTGGTCATTTCCGGTGAGAGACCCGGTCATCAAGAAATAGTTCAGGCTAACGGAGGGGCTCTTGACGAGCTTATACGCAAAGAAGCTAGGAAAAGCGGTGCAGCCCTAATGACTAGCGATTATGTTCAAGCAGCAATATCCGAGGCAGAAGGGGTAAGCGTTTTTTTCATACGAAGGGAAGAAAAAGAGCCGGAATTAAGGATACAGGACTTCTTTGCCCCCGACTCCCTATCCGTACACTTGAAGGATGGCGTTCCACCTCAGACAAAGAGAGGAAAACCCGGAGACTGGAAACTAGAAAACATAAGCGATGAACCTATGACCTTGGAACGGTTACAGAAACTTGCATCCTCAATAATTGAAAGCGTGGAAGTGGATAAAGACTGTTTCATCGAAATAAACGAAGAGGGCGCAATAGTAGTCCAACTCCACGAATACCGGATAGCCATAACCAATCCCCCATTGTCCGATCGAATGGAAATAACCGCCGTGAGACCCCTGCTATCAGTAAGTCTAGAGGACTACCACTTATCAGAGAGATTAAAAGAACGGTTAAAAGAGAAGGCCGAAGGCGTACTAGTTGCTGGTAAACCCGGGGCAGGAAAAAGCACATTCGCCGGAGCCCTAGCAGAGTTCTACCAAAAACAAAGCAAAATAGTCAAAACCTTGGAAAAACCCCGAGACCTCCAAGTGGGCCCAGAAATCACACAGTACACAGCACTCAGAGGAGACATGGAAAAAACCGCAGACATCCTCCTACTGGTAAGACCCGACTACGTAATATACGATGAGCTTCGTAAAACCAAAGATTTTCAAATATTCACCGACCTCAGATTCGCAGGCGTAGGACTAGTCGGCGTAATACACGCCTCAAGAGCCATAGACGCCATCGAAAGATTCATCGGAAGAGTGGAACTAGGACTAATAAGCAGAGTAATTGACACGGTAATCTTCATAGAAGACGGCGAAGTAAACCACGTACTCTCCCTAAAATTACTAGTAAAAGTACCCACGGGAATGACCGAATCAGATTTGGCACGTCCAGTAATTGAAGTACGCGATTTTGAAACAGGCCAACTACAATACGAAATATATACCTACGGAGAGCAAACCATAGTAATACAGGTCGGAGAAGAAGCAAGAAGAAAATCCCGCAAAAAATGGAAAAGAGATGAAATCCTTAAAGCGGAAGAAGCCATACCGGTAGAAGCAGAATTAAACAGAAAACACGTAATACTAAATGTACCTCTTGAATACGGAAAAACCTACCTCCAATTCTACATAGACGACGAACCAGTATTCACCTCGAAAACTAACGCAGATGGACAAATACGAATAAGAAAATCTACACTCTACGGAAAAAAGTTAACAGAAACCATCAAAAAGCGAAGAAAAATATACGCAAAAAGATAAAAAATACTAAAAACACAATCTTTCAAAAGTGGAGCGGTCGCCTAGCCAGGATAAAAAAACTGAAAGGGCACTGGCCTCCTAAGCCAGGTGTCGCGCGTTCGAAACTGTTAATTTTTAAAAAACAGCGTAACTCGCGCCCGCTCCGCCACGCCCCTCTACTTCTTCCGCAAAACCTTCAAATCCTTATCATTCCCCACATAAACCAGTTCTGCCAAACCCACAAACAAACCATTTTCTACTATCCCTGGTATAGAATTCAATTCCCTCTCTAAATTGTCTGGATTCCTTATTTCTGGAAAATTCACATCCAAAATGAAATTACCATTATCTGTAACAACAGGACCCGCCTTTCCCATGCCCTCCCTAAGAACCACTTTGGCGCCTTTTTTCTCTAACTTATACTTCACCAGTTTCCAAGCCATAGGAATAACCTCAACTGGAACCCCTCTTGTCTCCCCAAGACGCTTAACGACCTTAGAAGAATCAACAATAATAATTAGACACTCAGTAGCCGAAGCCACAATCTTTTCCTGAGTTAGAGCAGCCCCACCACCCTTAATAAGATTTAAATCCAAATCAACCTCATCCGCACCATCCACCACCAAATCAAGAGAAGGATGCTCCGTCAAAGTAGTCAAAGGAACCCCCTGCTCCGCTAATAAAATAGCAGACTGATGAGAGGTGGGCACCGCTAGAATCTTCAATCCCTCTCTCACCCTCTCACCTAAAATCTCAATAAAACACGAAACAGTAGAACCAGTACCCACACCAATGACCATACCATCCTTCACATGCCCCAAAGCAGCCAAAGCAACACGCCTCTTAGACTCGATGTTTGCCACCGCATCACCACCCAAAATCACAAAAAGATTATTCCAAACATTAATCAATCTATCGCCCAAAAAGAGTTATTGGTCGACATAAATATTTCATACACAGGCTCTCCGAAATGAAGCATCAAGAAGAAGTCTAACAGTAAAATCAAGAGATCTTGAGTGATATTTATTATCATAATGTAAAAGGAATTGGAGCCCCGGACGGGAACTCCAGAGCTATACCAAAGTGTGGCTCTTTTGGACCCGTGACCTTCTCATTACCAATGAGACGCTCTAGCCAGGCTGAGCTACCAGGGCTCTTTTAGGTACAAAAATCTTATAATCTCGCATAAATAAATTTTGCTTATTAGTTCAATAAAAAATATAAGAAACAAAGGCTACCCCAATTTCAGCCCGAAAATATGCGGGGATAGCCGAGCTGGTCAAATCGGGGTCAGAAAAGATCAAAGGCGCTGGACTTAAGATCCAAAAAAATGAGCCCAGACGGCTAAGAAATCCAGTCTCGAAGGAGTACGCGAGTTCAAATCTCGCTCCCCGCACCATTGTAAGCTGATTTACCTTGAGATTCGGTATAGCTATCTATAAATATTCAACTTCCTATTTTTAGTTAACAATCACCAAAATGGCATGTTATTCTAGAATGGGTAGGTCTCGGATTAATATGGATTGTAGAAATTGGTGAGACTTGTTTGAATTTAAAGGGGCATTAGAATGGCTGGTGAATCAACTGTTTCTAAAATTAGGAAGCGTGATGGTCGTATAGTTGAGTTTGAGCCTGTTAAGATTACTAATGCTATTCATAAGGCGTTTATTGCTGTTAAGGCTAAGGATGGGGAAGCTGCGGAGAATCTGTCGGATCAAGTGGTTGCCCTAATTGAGGAGAATTTTCGGGAGCGTATTCCGACGGTTGAAGAAGTTCAGGACATCGTGGAAAAGGTGCTTATCAAGAATGGTTTTTCGGATGTTGCTAAAGCTTATATACTGTATCGTCAGAAGAGGACTGAGCTTAGGGAAGCTAAGAAATTTTTAGGTGTAAGCGATGACTTGAAGCTGTCTTTGAATGCCACACAAGTGTTAGAGAAGAGATATCTTTTAAAGGATATTCGGGGTAACGTTGTTGAAACCCCTTCTGAAATGTTTCATAGAGTGGCTAAATCTATAGCTGCTGTAGACAAACTTTATGATAGGAATGCCGAAATAGAGAAAACCGAAGATATTTTTTTTGGAATGATGTCTAGGTTAGAGTTTCTTCCAAATTCTCCGACTCTTATGAATGCGGGTACAGATATAGGTCAGCTCTCTGCGTGTTTTGTTCTGCCTGTTGGGGATTCTATAGATGAAATCTTTGATTCTCTGAAATTCATGGCGTTAATTCATAAATCGGGTGGTGGAACAGGTTTTTCATTTTCCCGATTAAGGCCAAATGGCGATATTGTGGGATCAACAATGGGAGTGGCGAGTGGTCCTGTTTCCTTTATGAGAATTTTTGATGTTGCTACGGATGTAATAAAGCAGGGTGGAAGGAGAAGAGGCGCCAACATGGGAATATTACGCGTAGACCATCCTGATATAGTGGAGTTCATTTCAGCAAAGGAGAAGGAAGGATCTTTTAGTAATTTCAATCTCTCTGTTGGAGTAACGGATGCCTTTATGAACGCGGTTAAAAACAATGAGACCTACAAACTTATTAATCCGAGAACAGGAGAACCCGTTAAGAGAGTTAATGCGACCACCATTTTCAATGCTATAATAGCAGCGGCTTGGCGAACCGGAGACCCTGGTCTAATTTTTCTGGACGAAATAAATCGATATAATCCCACACCCCGGGTTGGGCAAATCGAGAGCACCAATCCCTGTTTAGCGGGAGACACATTGGTGGCAACAGCAGATGGTCGTGGGCTGGTGCCCATTAAACAGCTGGCAGAAGAAGGGAAAGATGTTCCAGTGTTCACTGAGGACAATTCTGGGAAACTCGCTATAAGGTACATGAGGCGACCAAGAAAAACTGGGACAAAAAAAGTCTATTTAATAACGTTAGACTCGGGTGATACCATTAAAGCGACTGGAAATCACATATTCTACCTAAGGGATGGCACAGAAAAAAGAACGGATGCTTTAAAACTAGGCGACCGTTTACATGTTTTCACGAAAGTTAACCAATATCTGCGGGGCAAATACACAATTAATTCCCATAAGCGTTATTGGCGTATGTACAACAAAGGGAAATCGGAAAAATCAGAACATACGCTCATAGCTATGTTCTTCCATAACAATGGAGTGGAAATTCCTGAGGGTATGGTAGTTCACCATATTGATTTTGACTCTGAGAATAATGCTCCTGAAAACTTGGCAATAATGATGACAGAGACGCATGATAGGATACATCGAGAATCAATGAAAGGAGAAAACAATCCTATCTATAAAATTAAAGCTAATGAAGAACAATGGGACGAATATAAAGCATCCAATCCGTTTTATAACACTCAAGGGAAAAACAATCCTCGGTACGGTGTTACGATTAGCGAAGAAACAAGAACTAAAATAAGCGGCTCAATAAAAGAAAATTATGAAAAGAATCCTGATCTCAAGAAAAAGCTCTCAGAGCTCTCTAAAGAACTATGGCAAAATGAAGAATACCTACAAAACACAAAAGAAGGATTCCATAAGAGAGCATTAAATAAACTCAAAGAATGTCAAGAAGCAACAAATCTTCCCTGTTTCTTAATTGGCAATCATGTCTTCGTTGAAAAGATTTGTGAAGTGTGCCAAAAGAAATTTAGTATCAGCTATAGCAAGCGAGAAATCAGTTATTGTAGTAAGAACTGTGCTACGAAATACTTGAACACTAATCATGAAATTTATCAAAAACGTAAAAGAAATGTTCAACAGACTTATGCTGAAAAGGCCGAAGAAACGAAAGAGAACCAAATTGAATGTTTTCTCACTTTGAAAACAGAATTTGGACGCGACCCCATAAAAAGGGAATGGATAGAAAGATGTAAACATATGGATATTCCTTCCCGATTAGGCACAAAATACGGATTTACTACCTATAGCGAATTAAAAGAAGCCGCTAGTCTCGTTAACCATCGGGTAATAAGTGTCGAGTATATTGGTGAAGAACCGGTCTATAATGGGACCGTAGACGATTTTCACACTTTTTTTGTTGGTGGTTTTAAATCCGAAGAATCAGAAAAAGAGAAGATTACCTTTGTCAAAACTAAAAACTGTGGGGAAGTTCCGTTACTACCATATGAGTCGTGTAATCTTGGTTCAATTAATTTGTCTAAAATTGTTAAAGACGGCGAAGTAGACTGGGATAAGTTAAGGAGTATTGTCCGGTTAGCGGTGCATTTTTTGGATAACGTGATTGATGCCAGTAATTATCCTCTACCCCAAATAGATAAGGCTACAAAAGCAAATCGAAAAATTGGTTTAGGAGTGATGGGATTTGCAGAGATGCTTATTCAGCTGAATATATCTTATGACTCAAATGAGGCAATTAATACCGCGGAGAAAGTTATGTCCTTTATTAATGAAGAAGCGATAAAGAAGTCAGAAGAGTTGGCTTTAAGCAGAGGTTCATTTCCAAACTTTGATGACAGTTTATGGAAAGAAAGGGGATACACTGCTTTACGTAACGCAACTCTGACAACAATAGCTCCTACTGGATCCATAAGCATAATTGCGGGAACCTCAAGTGGTATAGAGCCTCTGTTTGCCATTTCATTCGTTAGAAACGTCATTGGAACCCAACTTTTTGAAACGAACCCCTTATTTGAAAGATTGGCTAAGATTCGTGGATTCTACAGTTCAGAATTAATGACAGAAATCATTAAAAAAGGTTCAATTCAGGATATTAAAACTATACCAGAGGATGTGCGTAGAATATTTGTAACTGCTCTTGATATTGCGCCTGAATGGCACGTAAGAATGCAAGCAGCATTCCAAAAATACGTTGATAATGCGGTTTCCAAAACTGTTAATCTCCCCCAAGAAGCCACTCTCGATGATGTATCCCAAATATATTGGCTTGCTTATGAGTTAAAGTGTAAAGGTATAACCATATACAGGTACGGGAGCAAAAAAGAACAAGTTTTAGTTAGTCGTCCTCCCGATGTACGTTATGTGAGGGCAGAGTCCGAGTACGCGGGTGGTTCACCTTCATTCATATGCCCTCTATGCTACTAGAAAACATCATATTTTTCAGCAAAGTATGCGAGGATTGCCTTTTAATTACAAATCCGCTGAACATATGAAAAATGGTAAATTTAGAATTTTTACTGTAGCTTTAGTTGCCTTGTAATTTTCTTGTCTATGAATTGATTTTCTTTCACACCAAAGTACTCAAGCACCCTTAAAGCTGCTGAAACAACTTGTCTATTAATGTAATACTCGATATCAACTTTACTAATATCCGCTAGACTGTAGGGAATCGCCCTATCCGAAATGGATCCTTCCCCCTTAACTATCACATAGCCTATTTTTGAACCTGCTTCTAGTCGCCCCCCCTCCTTGATAAGTCTCTTGGCTGCAATCACATGAGGCGCCTTAATCTTATACTTATCCGGAGTCTTGGTAAGTGTTTCCCAAATCACAAGTTCTTCCAACGAAACTTTCCCTTCACGTAGCTTACGAATGGTATCATTAACAAATTTGATTGCCTTGTCCAAATCTTTTTCTCTGAGTACTATGTTGAGCACAGTTTCCTGTACTTCTCTCGCAATCTCTGGCCAATCTCCCCTAACAATTTCGAAACCCACCACATCTAGTGTTCCATCCTTCAAAAGTCCAGCGTATTTTTTCTTCGCCTCGGTGAAGAAAACTCTCTTATATACTTTGTCTGGTTTTATTTCTAATCCCAGTTTCTGTGTTACTTCTCGGTCAAATTGCTCCACTTTTTCTGAGTTTGTTATAAAGACACTATCTGTATCTGCGTAAATCACGTTAAGTCCATGACTTTTTGCCAGCTCAATCGTCTCCTTTATAAACTCTCTTCCCCACGCGGATGTCGCCTCTGCTACAGGCTTAAGATACCAGCGTGCACCAAACCAGCCAGCATAGCCATAAACCGCATTAGTCATAATCTTGAACGCCTTCTGCCTCTCATCCATCATACTATACTGCAAAGTGTGTGGCTTCAACTTAGCCATATTCTTCTGGATCTTCTTTCTCTCCTCGATTAGATTCTCAATTATCCGCTTATAAAATCCTGGAGGCTCCTTTCGGAAACGGTGTCCAACTGGGGCAATATTCAACTTATTCTCAGAAACCTTCTCATCAGGCGGAACATAAGTATCAGGAGAAATGTTGTACTTTATCATTAAATTCGGATACATGGATGCAAAATCAAAAACCGCTATATTGTCATGGACTCCAGGAACAGGTTTTAAAACATATCCTCCAATATATGTGCCTTCGCGAGATATAGTTTTGTTAGGAATAAGTTCATCTATGGAGTGAGCCTCTGCCATAAGCATATTCTCCACCCTAAATCCAACACCGGCCCGCATAACCTGATCCATAGGCATGCCCGAAACTTGAGCCATCGAAATCGCAGTAGGCAACAATTTCTCAGCCACTCCTATTGTAGACTTAGCATCCTGAGACGCATACTGTAGAAGCTGCTTCCTCAAATCCTTATCATCCCAATACTTCGGAATCTGCGAATGATCTATCAAAACCCGAGAATTCTTAGCCATCACCTTCAAATAATCAGCGATATTTTTAAGAGTCTTAACCTTAACCTCAACAACCATATCAACCATATCATAAAGATCCAGGTGAGCCCGCCCCGCAACGGAAACATGCCCATAAACACTCAGATGTGGCTCCGAACCATCCCTACCCAAAGCAAACTTAACACGAAGTCTCTTCGCCCTACCAATCAAAAACGGAAAATCAAAAAAATTAGAATCATAACCAACAATCACATCCGGATCAAACACCGAAACATACTTAATAAAACCTTTAAAAACATTCAAATCATCCTTGTCTCTGGCTATAAACTGCTGCTCCTCATCCCGACTAGTAACCGTACTAATAATAATCACTGGTTCCTTATCCGGATTCAAAGCCCCAGAAGGACTATAAACTTCAATATCAAAAGCCAGCACTCGCAGATTAGGCAAATCCACCCGCTCCACAGACTTTAAATCCTCAAGAAGGCTAAAAACCGAATAGCCCCCGTTTTTAACATCCCCCACTTTTTGAACCTCAGCCGAGTACCAGCTACAAGGATGAACTCCCTTATCCGCCAAGTAACGCACATAATGCCTAACATCCACCTCAACACAATCTGCAACACCAGCACTCTTCTTAAACAATTTCACATACTTCGAAGCATAATCAAAATTCTGAAAAACAACCCTAACCACATCCAAAGACTTCCCAAACAACCTCCTCCTAACAACATCAACCCCCAAAATAGGAGAATCCTCAACCGATAAACCCTTCAAAGACCTGGCAAGCACCCCAGCATCCACACCCTCCTCGGGAAGAACATAAAAATACGGTTTAAAAGTATCATCCACCACTAAAACCCTATTATCTTTGCTGTCAATGCCCCACAATAAAACTTTAGAAACACCATCCTCAACAGTTTGACCCACATCCAAAATCCAAAAATCCAACCTCATAAAAATACCACACAAGAATCTCCTAAAAAATTAACATAATCATCTCCTAAAGAATTTTGCTCCTAAACACATAAACTGTTTCAACTACACAAACAATATAAGACAAGAAAAACAGTCAGAAACATTTCATTCAGTACTCCCACGAAAAAATTTATCTTATAAAAAGGTAAAATGTACACACGAATAGCCGAGGTAGCCTAGCCTGGTTAGACTTGTGAAGCTAGCCCAAATCACAGAACGGGCGCCAGACTCATAATCTTGAAAAGAACGGGGTCAGAAAACCAGGAATAAGAAATCTGGAGATCGCGGGTTCGAATCCCGCCTTCGGCACCATTTTTAACACTATTCGAATTTTTCAAACCTATCTATTTTTCCAGAATCATCGCCAGTTAAAGAATTAGTATAAAACTAATTTCAACTTCTTTTAATATAGTTAATATAGAAGAAGATGGAGCCGCCGGAGAGAATTTCAGAAGAATTCTTTCTTCTAATTCCTCCTTTGAACTCTCGACCGACGGATTACAAGTCCGTTGCTGTTGGCTGTTTTGGACCTTGGTAACTACCCGCTGAGCTACGGCGGCTCATTGTTGAAAAAAGTGTGTAGCTGGAATTTAAGTTTTTTTATATGCTTGCATTATGGGTTAAAATTATTTTCTTGTTGAAAATTTGATTTAATCTTAGGTTTCACTTTTTGTTTGTTTCTTTTTTGGGTATGTTTTGGTATATTTCTTGGAGTTCTTGCTTGCTTATTTCTCCCTGTTTTAGCATTTTTTTAATGACTAGGTAGGCTCCGCATCGGAAGTCTTCTTCTTTTTCTTCTTGGTCTGGTTTGTAGAATTTGCAGGCTTTTTTGCATAGTATTTCTAGTAGGGTTTTATCGTATTCGTCTATTTTTGACATTTAGTGTCCTCCATTTGTTTCTTTTTTTGCTTGGGTTTGAACTTTTTCGGTTATTTGTTTAGTTCTTTGAGTAGTTTTTCTAGTTGTTCTTTTGTTAGTTTTTTTTCTTTGAGCATTTTTTTGAGTCCGAGGTAGGCTCCGCACTGGTATTTTTCCCAGTTTTTTTCATGTGTGTCTTCTTTGTAGAAGGCGCAGGCTCCACGACAGACTAGGTTTAATAATATTTCATCAATCTCGTCGAACTGGTAGTGAGACAATTATGATTCTCTCCTTTTTATAGTCTACATCCAAAATAAGCGCATTTTACTTTATCAATGCCGTAGATATCGCCGGTGTCTACGAATGCTCTATATCTGCATCCTCCCTTGCAGTCTTTCAAGTATTCACATCCCATTTCGCTGCATTTTAGTTCTTTTTGTTCCCAGATGTAGTTCTGTTGTATTAGTTCCCAGCACTCTTTTAGTGTTTTGTTTTTGATGTTTCCTACGGTTTGGTCTTCGAAGAAGCCGCACTTGGCGACGTCACCGTTGACCATGATGGCGCAGAGGTGGGCTCCGCAGGCATATTGTTCGCTTTCGTAGTAGAATTGTTGTCCGTAACCGTATCTTTTTAGGGTGTTGCCTGCGGTTTCGGGGTCTAGGTTGAAGTTGGGGTGGTTCTTGTATTCTCCAGTTACTGTTGGTACGTCTAGATACCAGTTGTCGACTTTTAGGTCTTTGAGGATTTTTTCGAGCTCATGTAGCTCGCCCAGATTTTTATTATGTATCATGGTTGATATGCTTATAGTAAAGCCGTTTTCTTTCAATTTTTTGATGTTTTTTAGTGACTGGTTGAAAGCGTTTTCCATTCTTCTAAACTGGTTGTGGCTTTTGGTGCCATCTAGGCTTATCTGAACCTCTTGTACTAGGCCTTTTAGGCGTTGAATTTTTTGGTCATTGAGCAGGATTCCATTTGTTAATAGTACTTTGCGTATCTTTATTTTCTTGATTTGTTCCATCATTTCGAAAAATTTGGGGTGGGTGAGTGGTTCGCCGCCTGAGATTAAAACTTTTAATCCCTGGAGTTCGTCGAATTGATTGATTGTCTTGTAAAAAATTTCTGGTTTCATTTTTTGCCTTTGGCTTTTATCCACGTAGCAGTGGACACAGTCAAGGTTGCAGTAATTGGTGATGTGAACCAGGATTGTTCGGAGTGATGGTAGTGGTGACTTGTAAAACCGCTCTGGTTTTGCCTTGGTTTCCACTTTTTTGTCTTTTAAGAGGTTTTCTTCGATTAGATAATCTGTTAGCTCTTTTAGCTCTTTGATTGAGGATCCTGTGATTTTTGAGATCTCTTCTAGGCTGTGGTTTCCATTGAAGAGTTTTACGGCGTTTAAGGCTTCGTCGTCTAGTTCGAACATTTCGTTATTCAGGTAGTTGTATAGTACTGGGGTTTCTAGGTTTCTTATGGTAACGTTTTCTAGAAGCATGGGGTACAATTTTTATCTCCAAGTTTTTGAGCGAGTTGGGGGAAATAAAAATTTTCTTATATTTGCTATGAAAAAGCTTTTCGCTTCAGTCCGAGAGGGGGCTGACCAGA
>NZ_JBRAKS010000065.1:0-14660 GCF_052745115.1 Candidatus Jordarchaeum sp. | reverse complement strand
CCGGCTGCGCCACATACTTTGCGTTGGAGTCTAAAGGAATGCGCACAGCCAAAGAGTCAGGACTCCAAATAATGAAGCTGGTAGAAAAAGGCACCAAGCCTTCAGACATATTGACTAAGGAAGCCTTTGAAAATGCGATTCGAGTTGATATGGCTATTGGAGGCTCAACCAACACCGCTCTACACCTGCCCGCCATCGCTAATGAATTGGATATGAAAATTGATATTAAGGACTTTGACAGGATTAGCCGGGAAACCCCGAACTTGTGCAGAATAAAACCGAACGGCCCACACAATTTCAGCGATCTGGAAAAGGCGGGGGGGATTCCAGCAGTGATGAAGAGACTGGAACGCTGGCTGCACCTTGAAACTATAACTGTTTCCGGAAAAACAGTGGGCGAGAACATTAAGGAGGCCACTGTTAAGGACGATGAGATAATAAGACCTATTGATCGACCCTACATGAAAGAGGGAGGTATAGCGGTTCTTTACGGTAATTTAGCCCCAGAGGGAGCTGTGGTAAAGACATCGGCAGTACATCCTGACATGTTAGTTCATAGCGGTCCCGCAAGAATCTTTGAGTCTGAGGAAGACTGCCACAATGCTTTCGATAATAATCAAATAAATTCGGGAGATGTGGTGGTTATAAGATATGAAGGACCGAAAGGCGGACCTGGGATGCGAGAAATGCTGATGGTAACCATGAGGATTTCGGAGAGCGACTTGAATAAGTCTGTTGCTCTTGTCACTGATGGGCGTTTCTCAGGCGGAACAGCGGGACTGTGTATCGGTCACGTGTCCCCTGAAGCTTTGGAAGGCGGACCAATAGCGGTGATTAAAGAAGGAGATATGGTTGAGATAGATGTTCCGAACAGAAAACTGAATATTAAACTTAGCGAACAAGAAATTGAAAGAAGACTAAAAACCTGGAAGCCCCCCAAACCTAAAGTTGAGAAGGGATTTCTGGCTCTATACGCTAAAACATCTTCGTCCGCCAACAGGGGAGCTATAAGAGAAATAGAGTGGAAGTAATAAATCATTTTGTACAACAAAATTCGAAACAGTTTTGTATATTTAAAACCGTATAGCATCGTCTCTCCTCAAACTTTTTGACAGCCTCAAAACTTACAATTTATTACCCACTCTTCGCCTATTCAAAAATATTACACAAGTTTATAGCATCAACTATTCCACCCGAAGACTTTCATTTTTTTAAAAAAGGAAAAGTTTATCATTATCATCAGCACCACGGTAGAATAATCGTTGGTAACATCGTAATCACAGTTTAATTAGGTTTATTCCGTTGTCAGGTAGTGTTTATATGAAAATAGTTCTTGTTAATGTCCCCTACCCTTTTAATGAGTGCCCTACCATCCCATTGGGACTCTGCTACATTGCAGCTGTGGCTGAGAAAAATGGCTTCGAGGTTGAGATTCTCGACCTCCTAGTTTCAAGGTTTTCTATTAAAAAAGTTGAAGATAAGATGAAAGAGTTTAAACCAGAAATTGTCGGTGTGGGCCCTGTTACCATAAGTTACCCCGCCGCACTCCGGGTCCTTGAGGCTTGCAAGAAGTTTGGGGTCACCACAGTAATAGGAGGATGTCACGTTAGTTTCTATGACCGAGAAGCCCTGCGGGAAGCCCCCTACCTAGACATAGTGGTAAGAGGAGAAGGCGAACACACCTTTCTAGATATCATTAGAGGAAAAAACCTACAGACTATTGAGGGTGTAACCTACAGGGAAGACGGAGAAATCATACAAAATCCCCCCAGAAAGTTTATTGAGAACCTAGACGAAATTCCATGGCCAGCAAGGCATCTTGTCCCTATATCAAAGTATCGAGCCTTTAAGTCTGGCTGTGACATGATGACTGGTCGAGGATGCCCCTACAGCTGCACCTTCTGTGTGGGGGGCAAAATGGTTGGTAAGAAGCCTAGGTTCAGAGACATAAGTAAGTGTGTTGACGAAATTGAAGAAATTGTATACAAATACGGTTTCGACAGAATCAACGTAGTGGATGATCTTTTAACCATCAATCACAAGAGGGTTTTCGAATTCTGCGACGAACTGGATAACAGAGGACTCAAGATCGAGTGGACGGCTTTCTCAAGAGTTGATACGGTCACCAAAGAGATTTTAACCAGAATGAAGGAAACCGGCTGCATTTTCATTTTGTACGGTGTTGAGAGTGGAAATCAAAAAATACTGAATCTAGCAAAGAAGAGAACAACCATAGAGAAAATCAGGAGAGGTGTAACCATTTCGAATGAAGTTGGAATAACCACTCTGTCCTCATTTATATTAGGTCTTCCAGGGGAAACAAAGGAAACGATTAAGGAGTCCATGGAGTTCGGGAAATCTCTGGGGAATTGGTACGGTTTCCACATACTATCACCTTACCCGGGCACAGAGATCAGAGAGAGAGCAGAAGAACTAGGCTTAAAAATACTTCACAACGACTGGTCAAGATATGATGCAAACCAAGCTATTACTGAAACAAAGGACGTGAGCGCCGAATACATAAATAAAATGGCTAAAGAATTTTATCAATCACTAGAGCAGGCTATAAAAGTTATAGAGTCAGCTATTGATAAAGGAGAAGACCTCAAAGACGACGTATTTACCAAAAAGGACATCGAGGAAGTAAGACTTAGAAAAAGAAGAAGATTAGTTTGGCAGATACTAAAACACGACTATATAGAACGAAACGGTAGGTTTACAGAAACTAGGAACCCTGTTGAGCTACTCACAGAAAAACTTTACACACTCAAGGCTATTTCGTCTATCCTAAACAAGGAAAGCATTGCTGAGGAAATTAGGAAAATGTTCCAAGAAGGCGTTATCAACTACGCGCAAGACGAAAACTCGGTCGCATGGTACTGGACCAACACTGACGAACAGAAAAAAACAATAAGTGGAGAAACAACACAACCTCTAAAAAAGCCAGCCACCATATAGGGTACTGCTGCTCGTAGGAAAAGTTTATCTCTCTCCACCATTCACCATAATATTCAATTATACGATTCGAAACAAGCCCCATAGTATGTTTCGGGCCGACTGGTGATTGTTTGTATGAAAGTACTCCTCATAAATGTCCCCTACCCCTTTAATGAGGGTCCCACTATTCCGTTAGGACTCTGCTATCTTGCTGCTGTACTTGAGAAAGAAGGCTTTGAAGTTCAAATCCTTGACCTACTTGTTTCAAGTTTTTCTATTAAAAAAATTGTTGACAAGATGAAGGAGTATAAACCCGAACTCGTGGGTGTGGGTCCCATAACCATAAGTTATCATAATGCTCTTCGTGCTGTTGAAGTTTGCAAGAAGTTTGGAGCCACAACAGTCATGGGTGGGTGCCACGTTAGCTTCTATGACCGGGAGGCCCTGCAGGAAGCACCCTACCTAGACATCGTGGTAAGAGGAGAGGGAGAATACACTTTACTGGATATTGTGAAAGGAAAGGACTTGAAAAGTATTGACGGCATAACCTACAGGGAAGACGGACAAATCATACAAAATCTTCCCAGAAAGTTTATTGAGAACTTGGACGAACTTCCTTTCCCAGCGAAGCATCTGCTTCCCTTATCTAAGTACAGAGCCTACAAAACCGGCTGCGCCATGATGACTGGTCGAGGATGCCCCTACAACTGCACCTTCTGTGTGGGGGGCAAAATGGTTGGTAGAAAGCCCAGGTTCAGAGATTTAAAACTGTGTATTGACGAGCTTGAAGAAATAGTCTTCGACTACGGTTTCGACCTAGTTAATGTGGTGGACGATCTTTTAACCATCAATCACAAGAGAGTTTTCGCCTTCTGCGACGAAATAATCAGCAGGGGGATTAAAGTTCAGTGGACTGCTTTCTCCAGAGTGGATACAGTCACAAAGGAGCTTTTGAGCAAGATGAAGGAAGCGGGCTGCATTTTCATTCTATATGGTGTTGAGAGCGGTAACCAGAGGATACTGGACCTAGCGAAGAAGAGAACCAACCTGGAGAAAATCAGAAGAGGTGTAGCCATTTCAAACGAGGTTGGAATAACCACTCTATCATCATTTATATTAGGTCTTCCAGGAGAAACAAAGGAAACAATTAAGGAGTCTCTGGATTTCGGTAAATCTCTGGGCAATTGGTATGGTTACCATATCCTCACCCCCTATCCCGGCACTGAAATAAGAGAAAGAGCAGAGGAGCTGGGAATAAAGATTCTTCACAGCGACTTTTCGAGGTACGACGCCAACCAAGCCATCACAGAAACAAAGGACGTGAGTGCCGAATATATAAATAAAGTAGCTAAAGATTTTTACGACTCGTTACAGACCACTATGGATCTGAGGGAGGAGGAACATAAAAAGCAGGGAACTCTAACACAGGAGGAAAAAGATTTCATAGAACTCAAGGAGAGAAGAATATTCACTTGGCACATATTAAAAAGAGATTATATTGAGAGGCATGGCAAATTCACGGGAAGCGGAGACCCTGTTGAACTCCTTGCAGCGGAAATTTACAAACTACACTCTATCTCATCTTTCATGACAAAGGATCGGACTACTGAGGAAATAAGGAAAATGCTTGAGGAAAGCATTCTCGGTTACAAAAAGGACGATAACTCTGTGACATGGTTCTGGACCGACTTAAGTGGGCGGAGAAGGCATCACGAAGTATTCGCGCATGCTCATTAGTACCTAAAGTTAAAATGATTTGTCTGTGGCTTGAACCTTGTGATAAGCTAATTTATTATAAATCCGTAAATTTTATTTTATGGATAATATTTTTGTAAAATGATCTGGATTGTGAAATAGACGGAGCAATCAAGCATGAGAACTCTGTTGATTAATGTTCCCTATCCTTTCGAGGAGTGGCCGACCCTGCCTCTGGGATTAACTTATCTTGCCGCGGTGCTTGAGAAGAACGGGTATGAAGTTGAGTTTCTGGATATGCTTGTTTCGAAATTTTCCATACCAAAGATAAAGGAGAAAATACAGGAGTATAAGCCAGATATCTGTGGTGCCGGACCAGTCACTATGAATTATCCCACCGCTCTTCGTGTCATTGAAATCTGCAAGAAAATGGGGGCCATAACAGTAATGGGGGGACCACATGTTACCTTCTATGATAGGGAAGCTTTGCAGGAAGCACCCTACTTGGATATTGTGGTTCGAGGCGAAGGCGAGTATACTTTACTGGATATAGTTGAAGGTAGAGATCTAAAAAGCATTGAAGGCATAACATATAGAGAGGATGGAGGAATTATTAGGAACCCTGACAGGAAGCTTATTGAGAACTTGGATGAACTTCCCTTTCCCGCGAGGTCTCTTACACCTATATCAAAGTATAGAGCCTTCAAAGCGGGTTGTGACATGATCACTGGTCGAGGATGTCCCTATAACTGCACTTTCTGTGTAGGCCATAAAATGGTTGGTAGAAAGCCGAGATTTAGGGACATTAAAAAGTGTGTTAACGAATTTGAAGAAATAGTTTATGATTACGGCTTCAAAAGAGTCAATATTGTGGATGACCTGCTAACAATAAATCATAAGAGGGTTTTCGCTTTCTGTGATGAGATAATTCAGAGGGGAATTAAGACTCCGTGGACTGCTTTCTCCAGAGTAGATACCGTTACAAGAGAGCTTCTAACTAAAATGAAAGAAGCTGGCTGTGTTTTTATTTGCTATGGTGTTGAGAGTGGGAATCAGAGGATACTAGACTTGGCGAAGAAGAGAACGACTCTGGAGAAAATAAGAAAGGGTATAGCTCTAACTAATGAAGCGGGCATAAATAGTCTTTCCTCTTTTGTCTTGGGACTCCCAGGTGAAACAAAAGAAACGGTGAAGGATTCTTTGGAGTTTGGAAAGTCTCTGGGTAATTTATATGGCTTCCATATTCTTTCACCCTACCCTGGTACCGAGGTCAGGGAGAGGGCTGATGAACTTGGGCTAAGAATTCTTCACAATGACTGGTTGAGATACGACTGCAACCAATCTGTTTCTGAGACCAAGGATGTGAGTGCTGAGCACATAAATAGGGTGGTTAAAGAGTTTAATGACTCTATAGAGGCAGCTATTGAGAGGAAAGAGGAACTCAAAAAACAGGGAAAACTGAGTAAGAAGGATGATGAAGAAATCGATCTTAGAAAGCGGAGAATGGTCGCATGGCAGATACTAAAAAATGATTATATAGAAAGGCACGGAAGGTTTACAGAAAATAAAGACCCTGTTGAGGTTCTCACAGAAAAAATCTACAATCTCAAAACAGTGTCATCTATTCTAGGGAAAAATGAGGTTGCAGAGGAAATAAGGAAAATGTACGATGAAGGTATTCTCGATTATACTCGTGATAAAGATTCAGTGGCATGGTTCTGGACCGACATAGGAAAAAGAGATAAGCAACAGAAGGAACTCCTAAAGAGCCAATAATAATGGAAAAACACTTTTTGTTTTACGTAAACTTTAAGTATTTTATTTGGTCTATTTGCGATAAATCCATTTGAACTAGTAAATGAGGCGGTAATCTATTATGAGAACCTTGTTGATAAATGCGCCTTACCCATTCTCAGAATGCCCAACTCTCCCATTGGGATTAACTTATCTGGCTGCTGTGCTTGAGAAAAACGAGTACGAAGTTGAAATATTGGACATGGTAATTTCCAAATTTTCTAGAAAAAAAATTAAAGATAAAATTCAAGAATTCAAACCGGATATCTGCGGTGCAGGACCCGTTACTATGAATTATCCCACCGCCTTAAAAGCGCTCAAGATTTGCAAGGAAATGGGTGCCATGACGGTTATGGGAGGATGCCACGTTACTTTCTGGGACGAAGAATGTTTACGTGAGGCACCCTACATTGATGTTATTGTCAGGAGAGAAGGAGAGTACACCTTACTAGATTTGGTTAAGGGTAGGGACTTTAAAGACATTCTGGGTATCACATATAGGGAAGATGGACAGATTATTGTTAATCCGGATAGGCCATTTATTCAGAATCTGGATGAGTTGCCTTTTCCAGCGCGTCATCTTCTGCCGCTGGCGAAATACCATGCATACAAGACCGGTGCCAGTATGGTTACTGCTCGTGGGTGCCCCTATCACTGTATATTCTGTGTAGGGCATAAAATGGTGGGTTCCAAAGTTCGTTATCGCAGTCCAAAACTGGTTGTAGACGAGATCGAGGAAATTCTCAGTATAGGATTTAAGGACATCTGTGTAGAAGATGATCAGTTGACTATGAATCACAAACATGTCTTCGATATCTGCGATGAAATAATTAGCAGAGGATTAAAGTTTGACTGGGCCGCATTCTCAAGATGTGACACCGTCACCCCAGAACTGGTGGAGAAAATGAGGGAGGCGGGATGTTACTATTTCTGCTACGGCGTGGAGAGCGGAGACCATAGAATACTGGAGCTGGCGAGAAAAAGGCAGACCCGGGATAAGATAAGAAAAGGGGTTAAGATTGCCAAGGAAGGGGGAATAAAGGTACTAGCCTCATTCATAATGGGACTGCCGGGAGAAACCCCCCAGACCATGAAGGAGTCCCTGGAATTTGGTGCAGAACTTGATACGGCGTATGGTTACCATATTCTTGCTCCTTTCCCGGGAACAGAGGTAAGAGAGAAAGCCAAGGAATTTGGAATAAGAATACTTCACAATGATTTTCTGAGATACGATGCAAACCAAGCGGTTACCGAGAGTGATGAAGTACCCAGAGAACTCTTAAACAAAGTGGTGGGAGAGTTCAACGAGGCCATAGAATCGTGCATAAGAGACACAGAAAGAGAAGTAATTGAGGGAACAGCCACACCTGAAATGGTGGCCGAAATAAACCTGAGGAGAAGACGCAAACTTGCCTGGCTTCTCCTGAAAAACGACCGCATCGAGAGAAACGGAATACTAGAAAACAATGGAGAACAACCAGCCAAACTACTAGTGGACAAAATGCACTCCTTCAAATCTGTATCAAACATCTTAACCAGAGACCAGGTCGAAAACGTGATCAGCCAGTTTATCAAGGAAGGGCTATTGGAATACGATTCCAACGACCATCAGATAACATGGAAATGGGTACAAATAGGCAAAAAGAAAAAAACGTAAGCTAGAAGCTTATAAAACCAGAAAGATAACAACTTCAGAAAATTGTTAATTAGTACTTTTTTTCACATTTACCAATTCTTTTTTAGTCTAGTCTTCGGCTATAAAGTAGAGTGAGGGGTCGTCTTTTTTCTCTTCTTCGCTTCTGAAAAGTCTTGGGATTCCGGGGTCGAAATCATTCTCCATAAAGAAGGGCACATACTTTTTCATTGTTCTCTCTGTAAGGTCCCAGTTTATTTGATCCGTGATGCCTACAAAATTGGTGTATCTAGCGTATCCGTAGCAGTAGGCGAATGCTCCCGCGATTAGGCGTTGCCTTTTGTCCCATTCAGAGAATCTCAGGTACAGTTCTGCCTGCGCTTTTTGAGCAAAATCGTTGAATGCTTCCAGTACATCCAGGTCTAATGGTTTCACTTTGTCCCCGTCTCGTGTAAACAAGGCTACTCCAGTAATTTTTTCTGTAAAGTCCACGGGCTCTGTGGTCATGGTTGAAAAATCGTCGAATTTTGCTTTTACACCTTTTAGTCGCAAGGCGTAGGCGATGTTGCTGTATGGTGCTTTGGCTTCTGTCGCTGACCAGGGGAAGTGTGGTTTTCCTCCGTCGTAGAGGTGTAATATTTCGCTGAAAACTAGGATTTCATTTTTACTTATATTGTAGGGTCCGTGGTCACCGAGTTTGGCTCTTGCTTCGCACTCGTCCAAAAATGAGTAAACTTCTAGATTAGTCATAATTCTTTTAATCTTGGCCCCTTGCTCGGGGGTTATGTCTATGATTTGTTCTTTAACCCAGTCCACATCGGTTTGATTCAGGGCTAAGTTCTTCCAGTTAGAATCATAGACGGTTAGTTTTCCCTCGGGAAAATATGAGGATGCTAATCTTTTCCAAAAGTCGAGTATGAAAGCGGTCTGCTTTCTTTTCTTTTTGGGTTCGCTTTTAGGGTCTCCTTTTTTGGCGAATATCTCTCCCATTCTTCCACACATGTAGTATAGGGGGATGTAGAATATGGTCATTGCATGTAGTTCGGAGAGTATTTTTCTACTCTTTTTACCCATATTCTCAGGGGTGGTCTTCTCGGATACCTTCTTTAATATATCGTAGAGTATGTCATAGCTGTTATAGAAAGATACACAGATATAGGCAGTTACTGGGAAGAGCTGGGATTCCAGTAGACCTCTGCTGGTGACTTGGTAATCAACCACTCTTGAAATGTGGGGTATAAGCTTGTTAGCTTCTTTAATATTCATAATGGAACACTCCCAGAATTTTCTAAAAAATAGTAGTAGGACATATAAAAAACTTTGCTAATTCTCTTTTTGAGGAAATGAAATTTATAAAATAGGGCATTAATGTGTTTATTTGGTTTAAGCACTAATCTTCTAAGATGTGCAGTTCACCTTTCGATTCTCCGCAGGCTACGATTTTTGCTTTCTTGCCGTTTAGCTCCCCGTCATATTTGATTTCCGCTCCCATCAGACCCGGTATACCGAACTCTCTTGTAACTATGGCTAGGTGTGCGCCGAGACCTCCTGATAAGCAAACGACTCCGCAAATGCGTGATAGCACTGGTGCTAGGGTTGTGGTTCCCGCATCCTGAACTATTGGTATTTTTCCTTCCGCTCCGGATTTGAGGAGGGAAACCACATCCTGAACAGTTTTTATTACTACTAGTTCGCCCTCGGCTTTTTTTTCGCAGCTTATCATGCCCTCAGCAATTTTCTTGTAGCTCATATCTATTCCTCATAATATTAGTTATTTAAATTATATAAGAATCTTATAAATTAATTGGAAGACAATAAGGTCGCTCCCAAGGTGTTAATATAGAGAGGTTGCTTTTTTTGAGATAAAAATTATTTTCACTGCTAAATTTTGACTGTTACTAGATACTCTGAAATACCGTAGCCTTTTCCTTTTTTTCCTTTTAATTGGAACTCGGAAAAGTTTTCGTAAATGTCGGTACGGATTCCTTCTTTGAACTGGCGCGGCGGATAAACTATGCTATAAATCTTCTTCGAATAGAGGGTTTCTGATTTACCATTTGCGTCTATAGCCAGATATGTTGAAGACTGGGGTGTTTTTTTGTCATCCTCGTATTGTGTTTCGATTCTTGCGTCCACTATCTCCGTATTGCCCTTGATATTTGAAATAAATCCGCTAATTTCGGTTTTTCTACCAATCGTCAGTCGTATTATATTCACGGCGTATTGGTCGAATTGGGCTTGCATCCAGTCCCATTTTGTTATTTGCGAGTAGTCTCTTAGGCCCCATGAATGGTCACGGTGACCGTAACAGTCAACATTTATAGAGACCCCATCAGGGAAACATATTGTGCCATTCACTTTACAACTCTGCTCGTAATGCTCCTGCTCAAGAACATCCTTCACATAGGCTTTCTCAGGGTCGAAGCGGAATGGTGGAAACCTCCCATAGAATTTAAAATCCATACTCACCTTCTCGGTATCCAAGAAAACGTTCCATTCCTTATTCGGTTTAACTAATTCAAATGCTAATTTTCCATCGCTAATTTCTTTCAGTTTCCCGCTTACATCAGTTGAATTCATGTAACCATCAATTTTTCCATCGATCAAATAAGTAGTAAGATAATCTGTTCGCCCATTATTCGGATAAGTGGATATGTAGAAGACTCCGCACACCTTGTTTTTGACATCCATATAGGTGAAGTACCAGGACTCTTTCCAGTCCATTCTTTTAGGGTAATCGTGCGGATACTCTTCCGAGTCTTCCACTGTTCTTTTTACACTCATTTCTCGACCATCCAGTAGAACGTTGGGTCTGTTTTCCATTCTTCCTTCGGTCTGAAGATTCGCGCCCAGCTAGGATGCATTACTTTCCACTCATTCATCACCCTTGGAAACCATTTTTCCCTTGTTTCATCATTTATGCCAAATTTGATTTTTTTGGTTATGCCTCCCAGATCCGTGAAAACGAAGAGGTATGTTGTGAAAACCTCTGCTCCTGAGAGTATCTTCATTTCCTCTGGCCATTCTGCGAATTTAAGGTAGAGTTCTGTTTGCGCATCTGTTGCAAACTGGTTTAAGGGTTCAAGCATGTCAAAGTCAACTGTTTCAATTTTGTCGCCTCTACGAGTAAATATTGCAACCTTTCGTATGTTGTCTGTGTAGTCTGCGGGTTTGATGAACATGGTTCCGTAATCTGTAAACTCTACGGATTCTATTCCTTTAAGGGTCAAAGCAAAGCAAATGTTCGGCAGAGGAGACTTTGCCTCCAAGTCACCCCACTCGAATTTAAGATTGGTACCGTCCCATAGGGGAGAGAACTCCCGGAATATGAGAATCTCATCATCACTTATTTTGTATGGTCCCATCTCGTGTATTGAAGCCCTACACTCGCAGTAATAGAGAAATGCGGTTAATTGTAGCTGAGCCATGGTTCTCTTCAGCTTAGAAATCTTATCCTTATCCATTTCAGCCAGATTATCCTTGACCATGTTCAGAATGGAACCGGGAAGAACATTAACCTTAAAACCATTATCCTCAGCATAGAGACATCCATCATAGTATGCGCTAGCCATTCTCTGCCAGAAATCGAGCATAAAATTAACTTCACTCTTTCTTTCCTCGGGCTCATTCTCCGGTCCCCCCAGCTCCCACAATGTCTGCATTCTTCCAATCATGTACAATCCGATAAATGCCCACATACCCAGTGAATTAGGTATCATCGCAAGCGTCTTGCTTTTTCTCCCTATTTCAGCGGGATCAATATGTTTTGCTAACTCCTTCATAATCTGGTACTGATATCCGTTGTAAAGCTGGAAACAAGATAAGCCGTTGTAAGCAGTCACGTTGAATAACTGTGATTCCACGAGCGTCCTCTCGGATAGCAGTCTTGTGGAAACATCGCTAACTTTACTTATTAGCTGGTTAACCCTATCAATATTCAGATCACCTAACATAGCAAACCATCCGAAAACAATTCTTGCTCAAAATTTTTTTAATATTGGTTACACTCATTTATAAATTAATTGGAGAAAAACAATTTGTAAATCATAAGAACTATTAATTGTTAATTGAGATTCCATATGAATGATTGGGTAAAACTTAAGTATTGGGTTTAGAGTTGTAGCACTATGTCAACCAGAACGCTTCTCATTAATACACCCTATCCTTTCACCGAGTGTCCCACAATTCCTTTGGGACTGACCTATCTTGCAGCGGTTCTTGAGGATAGAGGATTCGAAGTGGAAATCCTAGACATGGTGGTATACAAATTTTCCCGGGAAAAGATTAGGGAAAAAATTTTGGAGTACAAGCCGGACATAGTGGGAGCGGGCTCGGTTACCATGAATTATCCTCACGCTAGCCGCATACTGGAAATCGCCAAGAATGAGGGAGCCACCACAATAATTGGTGGACCACACGCCACGTTTGCAGACCGTGAAGTTCTAACCGAAGCGCCTTGGATCGATATTATAGTTAGAAGAGAGGGGGAATACACGTTTCTGGATATTGTTAAGGGTAGAGCTCTTAAGGATGTTAAGGGTATAACTTACAGAGAGGATGGGGAGATTGTTAGAAATCCGGATAGAGAATTGCTCATGAATCTGGATGAGTTACCGTTTCCTGCTCGACATTTAATTCCCTTATCCAAGTATATTGCGTATAAGACTGGTTGCAGTATGGTTACTGGAAGGGGGTGTCCTAACCGGTGTATTTTTTGTGTTGGTCCCAAGATGACTAGTAAACGGATGAGGTTCCGGGACCCTAAACTCTGTATTGATGAGATGGAAGAGATTCTGGATTATGGTTTCGATGAAATAATTGTGGAAGACGACACCTTCACGGTTAACAAGAAACATGTTTTCGCAATCTGTGACGAAATAATAGACAGAGGATTAAAGTTCACTTGGAGTGCTAACGCCCGTGTCAACACGGTGACCAAAGAAATGCTGGAAAAAATGTTCGAAGCGGGATGCATATTCATACAATTCGGAGTGGAGAGCGGAAACCCAGAAATTCTGAAAACCAGCAAGAAAGGAATAACCCTGGAACAGGTACGCCAAGCTACCGAAATCGCGAAAAAGGTGGGTATAGGTGTTCTCTCATCATTCATAATAGGATTACCAGGAGAAACAGAAGAAACCATAAAAGAAACAATGGACTTCGCAAAAAGTCTAGGAACCTACTACGGTTACCATGTATTAGCTCCATTCCCGGGAACAGAAGTAAGAGAAAGAGCAGACAAGTTGGGAATAAAAATTCTCACAGACAATTGGTTGAGATACGATGCTAATAGAGCAGTGACAGAAACAGAAGGAGCCTCAGCAGAATACATGAATAAAGTGGTGAGAGACTTCTACAAGGGTGTAACAGAATATGTAAAGAATCAAGTAAAAGCGGAGCAAGCCGGAAAGGCCAGTGAAGAGGATCTTAGAGACGTTGCAATAAGGAGGAGAAGGTCACTTGCCTGGCACTTGCTCAAGAATGATCTAATAGAAAATTATGGGAAATTTAAAGATGATAATGAAAAACCGGTTAAACATCTCGCAGAAAATTTATACAATTATCGGGGAATAAAAAACAACTTCACAAAAGAATACATTGATAACGAGATTGAAGAAATGGTTAAACAAAATCTCCTAACCTATATAAAAGAAGATGAGAACATTATATGGAAGTGGAAAATGCCAGAAAAGCCTAAGAGATTAACAGCAGTCAAGAAAGTTTAACCAATTTTTTAAGATTATTTCCTTACTTCTGCAAAAAATTGTGGAAATATCGAAAAATTCATATTTCCAAAATATGCAGATTTATAACAAAAGAGCGTCTGAAAATTTTTTCTTTTTAGAAAAAGGGGAAGCATAATGCCGGAAAATGGACTTCTGCACGTCATAGCGCAGCTACAAAATAAGAATAGAAAAATCCGGGAAAGAGCAGCGGAAACTCTCGGCAAATATGCCGAAGGAGAAATAACTGATGAAAGAGCTTTAGAACCCCTAATAGCCCTGTTAGACGATAAAAAAGACAGAGTGCGAAGGACAGCTGCGTACGCACTTGGAAGATACGCAGAGCAAGGGTTATGCAAAAAAGAAGCTTTAGACAAGCTAATCACTCTAATGGAGGATAAAAGTAGAAGCGTGCGTCAAAACGCCACCTTCGCCCTACTGATGTATTCTTACCAAAATGTAATGGATAGGAAGGCTCTCAAACCATTAGTTGAAATGTTGGAAGAATCCGATTTTTTAGCCAGTGGAGAAGCAGCCTATACACTAGCCCAATATGCGGAAAAAGGTTTAGTGGAAGAATCAGCCTTGAAACCTCTGATTAAGCTTCTTGAATCTAAGGACAAGCTCGCCCGAGCCAACGCAGCCTATGCCTTAGGAAAATACGCGGAGAAAGGAATCGTAAGTCAACAAGCTGTAAAAATACTAGCCAAACTATTACAAGATAAAGAGTACAAAGTGCGTGAAAACTCCTCCATGGCACTAGATGAATACTTGAAAAAAGGAATCACCATCACCGAAGAATAGACAATGTAATTGTTAAAAAGATTCCAAGGATTCAAATTTATGATTTATAAATGTAGAGTACCTATATTAAAAAT
>NZ_JBRAKS010000064.1:0-14669 GCF_052745115.1 Candidatus Jordarchaeum sp. | reverse complement strand
TTGAGGCATTGTGCCTCTCCGCTCTTGCAGACGTTTTGTGTGTGTCTCCGCTCAAACTGGTGGTGGCGAGGGCGTGGTTAGGCAGCGTTTAAGTCGTGGTCCGCCTTTGGAAGGAAACCTTTGCTTTGCCCAGCAGTGGTTCCTTTTAGCGGATTTTTGTTCTCCACGCTGATTGCCGACTTGGTTCTCGTGGGCAGGGTTGTAGCCTTGTATTGGACATCTCTGCGGATGTTTAGGTTCATGATTAAAGTCCAAGAATGGTATTATTTATCATTAAATCTTTCTACTGTTGTGAACCCTTCTCTTATACCGCTCCATGATTTTATTAAAATTTAATTTTGTATCCTACTTGATGGTAGATAACTTTAAATTTTTATAAAAAAATTATTGATTATGGTTAGCAAAACTGAGAGGCTTTATCTTGAGTTACTTGCTTCGGGAGTTGTTGCCTTTGAGGACATAGTGGACAAGTTGGGTGATATTACTGGTAAGTCTTATGATGCTAAATATGTTTATTCGAAATATGTTGGAAGGCTGATGGAAGAGGGGAAATTGGCCAGGATTAGGAGGGGTCTTTATGCTGTTGTTCCCCCTCTTGAGAAGCCTGAGGAATACCTGCCGGATAAGTTTCTTGTTGGTTCTAGGATCAGGGAAAGGTATTATTTGGGTTATCATACGGCTCTTGAATTTTATGGTTGTGCTTATTCTTTTTTCAATGAGGTTTACGTCGTGGTGGGGAAGAGTGGCAGGTTTGATGCTTTTTATTATAAGAACCTTAGGTTTAGGCCTGTTTTTTTGGAAGATTTGAACCTAGGGGTTGAGGAGAAAAGGTATTTGAATCAGGTTATTAGGGTGAGTTCGAAGGAGAGGACATTTGTGGATTGTGTGGATAGGGTTGAGTATGCGGGTGGCTGGGTGGAGGCTTTGAAGAGTCTTCAGAGTTTGAGTGGGGTTAGCTTTGATAAGCTGTTTGTTGTTTTATCCTTGTACAACAAGGATTTTCTATTTAGAAAGGTTGGGTTTATTTTGGAGTTTTTGAGGGAGACCTCAGTGTTCTATGAAAATGTAAGTGGGGAGTTGTCGGAAAGTATTAGGGAAAGAGTGGGGAAAACTCCTATGTATTTGGAGAAAAATAGTTCTTTGTACTATGATAGGAACTGGAATCTCTATGTTCCGAGAGATTTCAAGTCTTTGGTGAGGGGGGTGTGAGATGTCTTACGCTAAAAAGAGTTTGGAGAGTTTACGTTCTAAATATGGTTTTAGTATAAGATAGTTGGAGAAGGTTCTGAGAATTTCTGATTTACTGGAGGACATTTTTAGTGTTGGGTTTTTGAAGGATAGGTTGTCACTTTATGGTGGTTCTGCTCTGAACTTCGTCTATTTAGGAATTCCTAGGATTTCTGTTGATTTAGACTTCAATTACCGTCATGTTGGGAGAAGGGACTAGGGTAGGGTTAGAGAAGATGTGGAGGGAAGGATAAAGGTGATTCTGTTTTTGAGAAACTATAAGGATGAAAATATTAGGATAAATCCTAGCTATCCTTTGTGCAGGTTTGATGTTTCTTACGAGAATTGTGTGGGCTCGGAAGATGATTTCAGGATTGAGATAGGCTACATTAGACGGTATCCGATTCTAAAAAGTGACTATGAAGCGGATTTCTTCCATGTAGGAAGGGATGAATCTTTCAAAGTGAAAACTCCGATTAGGGAAGAGCTTTTTGCGAATAATTCTGCTTGTGTCTTTTCAGAGCTTTACCTAGAGATGTGTATGATGTGTACAGGATTTCTCAGCAGGATTTTGATGGAGAAATTTTCAGGAAGTGTTGTGTTATTGAAAGTTTAATGGTGGGAAAGCGTTTGGATAAGATAGACTTAACTAGTATAAATTTAGTTTCCTTAGATACTCGTCTTGCAAATCTTTTAAGAACAGGTGAAAAACCCAACTTTAATGAGGTTAAAAGCAGAGTAATAGAGTTTGCAAAAGAGGTTACGAACAGATTAACAAGCAAAGAAATTGAACTCATTGATGATTTTTTCAGAGAAAAGAAGTTTACTCCAGAAATTATAGACGCGAAAATATTCCACCCCAAGCTAAAGGAAAACCCCGCTATTAAGTGGATTCTAAAATCGGGATTTAGCCACTCCTAAACCTATCCTATGGGTGCGTATTTATTGTCATAGGTTGCATTTCTCAATATTCTAAACCATCTTGCAAAATAAAATTTTTGCGTCTAACTTTGCTTTTTCTAACTTAAATTTGTGGAAAGAGGCTTTCTGCCCTTGGTAATTACTTTCTGACCGATATTTGAGAATCTTGTTTAAACTGCTTGTGTTTTGATATCTTAAATGGTTCTGCTGCTTTACTGTAAAAATGTGATAATCGCAGAGTCTAGAACCATTTTCATAGAATTGTAAGTGTAAGCTAGTAGGGTGACGAATTTTTCTATGCCAATAATGCCTTCCATTATTCTCTCATTAAATTTCATAAATTCTGCCTTCGATATAATTATTTTAGGCCCGCAATTTTAAACTCTATGTACTAAAAAGAGTTAGAGTATTTACATTTCAAGTGTGGTTTCCTTGACTAAAAAAGGCATTTATACTACTTTTTCCACTTATATCCACTATGACCACGAAATCTATTAAGCTGAGTGAGGAGAACTACAAGAAACTTGTTGAGTTGGCTGGCAGGCTACGGGCTGAGTGGAAAAGGTCTGTCTCGATTGAGGACGCAATAAAATATCTAATGAGAAGGAAGATCAGTGATCTTGCTGGTTCTTGGGACATTAGCGATGAAAAGGTTCGAGAAATCAATGAGTCTCTGAGGAAAGTGTGGAGCTCGTGGAGACGCTCTGCTTAGGCACCGTCATTCTAATAGATTTTCTGAGGGGCAAGATTAGAGATAGAATCGAGCAGCTCGAGGAAGAATTCCAGCTTACAACAACCACGATAAATTTGTTCGAACTATACTATGGTGCGTACAAAACAAAGAAGGAGAGAAATGTAAAATCCGTAGATGAGTTAGCTGAAAGGCTTGAAGCACTTGGGTTTAAAGATAAATCGGCAAAACTCTCGGGAGAGATAATGACCGAGTTGGAGAAAACGGATCAAGTTGTGGATTTTAGAGATGTTATGGTTGCGGGAATATTATTAGAAAACGATGTTAAATTGTACACCTAGAACGTGAAGCATTTTGAGAGGATTAGAGGAATAAAATTGTATCGAAACTAATTTGACCACATCCATTTAGAAAGGGTAATAAGCCTGAAATTAGGAGTTTTCCTGTTATTTTTGTTCGTTAGTTAGGTGATGGTTTGTTGTTTTTTACCGTATACGGGAAGTATATGCTTGTATTTTGCTTACAAGTTTCCCCGAAAAGAAGCGTTTTTAAGTCCCGAAACAAGCGGAATAAACAACCACATAGTTAACGAGAAACACATGAACAAATTAGTAGAAAGGGTGGTGCACATGTTCTAAAAGCACATGGTTGCCCAAAATAAGGGTCATTCCAGACCACTCACCGGCTGAAAAATGCGCCCCACACACCTTTCACATACGGGGGCAAAATAAAATGATACAACCTTTGCAAAAACCGTTCTCCAGCTACGGAGATTGAAAGTTTTTTAACCTACTTTCCGCACATTTGGTTTATTTTTTCCCTGTTTTTGTGGGATTCGTAAGCCGCTCTTGTAGTAGTCGGTGTAAGTGAAAATCTGAGTTGGCAATGTGGGTATTGTGAAGGAAACCTAAATATACCATTGTTATTAATTCTGTTATGGAAGTTTTGGAGCGGTTTAAATGACAGAGGGAGCTAGTGAAAGTCGCGGTTTAATATTTGCCTTGGGCAGCTACCTAACGTTGTTAGTTTTGTATATGGTGGCGTTCATTTGGACGAATGTTCTTGTGTTGTTCGCAAAGGGTCTTGATACGTTGAGTGATGTTTTGATTTCTCTCTTTCTTTTGCTTGCTCTCTACTGGTCTCGGAAACCGCCGGACGAGTCTCACATGTTTGGCCACGGGAGGGCTCAGAATGTGGCGGCGCTGGTTGCAGCTACGATTTTTATTTCCTTGATAAGCTTGGAGCTGTTTCGAGAAGCTATTCCGAAATTATTCGATCCTTTTGTTTTCGAATTCCATGACACAAATCTGGCTTTGATCGTGGCGGTGGTGGGCATGGCTGTGAACACTGCTCCCCTCGTATACCTTTTAAGGGTGAGGGGGAGAGGTGCTTCGGCAAAGGCGCAGTTGTTTGGTCTTTTCTCAGATGAGATTTCTTACGTGGCTGCGATAATAGGTATAATTCTTGCTGGGTGGGGATATTACTGGGCTGACCCGGTGGCGTCCATGATCATAGCCGCCATAATCGCTGTCGGTGGTTTGCAGCTCTTTAGGCTAAACTTTCACTACCTCGTGGGTAGGGCGCCTGAAATGTCTTTGCTGGAGAAAGTGGAGTCAACGGCGAAGTCGGTGGAGGGTGTTTTGGGTATCCATGACTTAAGGGCTGAGTATATAGGTCCAGACATCATTTACACCGGTTTCCACATAGTGGTTGATGAGGACCTCTCGGTAAGAGAAGCAGACAGAATAGCGGAAGAGGTCAAAAGAAGAGTGCATCAAGAGACCGCCTGTGAACTCTGCGTAATACACGTAGACCCTGCAGATGATTCAACCGAAGAAAACCCGGAGAGCTAGAATCTTCCATCATCTCTTTTGTATCCTCTAAACAAAAGAATGTAGAGCGTTTTTTAAAGGTTGTAGTGAATCTGAAATTTAATGGCTTAATTTTCAAGACAGTAGCATAAATTGCAGCAGTCTTGGTTAAAGATGTTATAAAGTTTTAATTTTTTCAGATTTATGGTATTTCTTAAAAAGTTACTATTTCTCGCCAGAGTTTGAACGTTGGAAAAAGTTATAATTAAAACGGAAGCATTAATAATTTATAACTACTCTTTTAATTATTAGTGGTGTTGTCTGTGACTGGTGTGTTGGCTATAGCCGCTTCGGTAATAACTCTATTTCTCTTTGCTTTCAAGCTGTGCGAATACTTCGAGTCCGAGACGATTAAAGCCCTAGAGAGAATAAACGAACTTGAGAGCTGGAGAAACGAGGTGAACTCCATCAAAGGCGAGGTAGCGGACGCGGTGAATAGCTACGAGTATTTGATTGAGATTTATAACAATTACCGACTCTTATGGATTCTAATTCCAAACTTGTTACTGGCGATTTCAATCATCGCCGCAGTTCCCTATGCTATCTCCTTTTTTAATAATCCTCCACTACTCGTGCCCTGGATATTTTTCTACCTGCTTGGCACAGTGATTCCTCTAATTGGGATGATCATGGCAGTGACCAAACAGCCTACAAGAAAATACCTGGAAGTAAAGAGAAGATACATGGAAAGAACCCGATCCTCAAAAGCAGTCCACTACACGGAATAAATTGTTGTCTCCGAAAGAAAAGAAACGAAGAATAGGGTTGATCTTCTTCTGTGCGGAAATAAAAATTTAAACATGCTTAACTAAGAAATAGGCATCAACTCAACAATTTTTGAAGAGAAGTGATTTTTATACTAATTAGTGTTCACGCTCACAGAGCACACAAAAAATTGGTCAGATACCTTCCGGAATTTTTGAGGAAAAAAACTGAGAATGTTGAGGGTGCTCAAGGAGTATTAGAGGCGCTAAGAAATGCTCATTGTTGATGCTTCCGTTTCAGTGTCTGTAACTACCGCATAGAACCATATCTTTCTTTAATGTATTTTCTAGATAGGTGAAGTATCGTACTTTGGATCTCTTATTTTGGTTTCCTCTGAGGTTTGACTTTAGGTGCTTTAATGATTTCCCTGTAGGCTTCGCCTATCATTTTCCACAGCTTGGGGGCTCTGTCTGAGGAGAGTATGCTTCCTTCTCCGGCTCGGTAGGGCCAGGCAAATATGGAATCTACTTTCTTTTCTTTGGCGATTTCTATGCCTTTTACTATTTCTTCTTCTCTTCCTTTGGGAATGTTGAAGGCTTGCACCCAGGCTTGGGTTTTCTTTCTGTGCTTTTTAGCTAGTTCTATTAGGTTGTCTAGTGTTTCTTTGTACCAGTTTATTCCTTCTTGGAAGCCGGATGGGATTAAGCCGTATTGTGAGAACGCTACCCAGTAGGGGTCGGTGGAGAGCATGTCTATGTTCTGGAGTGTTGCCACTTGTTCCCAGTTTGTGATGCCTATTAGGGGGTGGCTCATGGGTAGTAGGCATACACAGACCCCTTTTTTGGGGTCAGTCTTCTTTACGGCTTGGCTGATTTCGTCTAGGAATTCGATAATCTTATCCTGCCGGAATTGTTCCACGTCATCGGTCATTTCGGTGGGCATCTGGTACCCGTACTGGTCTTTGAAGAGTTTCTGGCATAGTTCGCAGGCGCAGGCCCAGTCGTCTAACTCCAGTATCTCGATGGTGCCCGTTTCCACTCTCCAGAAAGATGCGTAGTGGGGCTCGTCCCAGAAGAAGTAGTCGGTTTCGGTTTCTTGAGCCATTTTCTCTATGTTTTTCACCATGTATTGTCGGAACTCTGGAGTGTTGAAGCAGGCTGAGGGTAAACTTTTCCCGGTTTTAGATGATATTTGCCTGAGGTCTGCGTGGTTTTGTAGGAATACGCTGGTGGGTTCTCCCCCAAAGATTTTGCCCCAAGCCCAGGGGTCAACATAAACTTTTAACCCATGGTTTTTTGCTTCTTGGATGAGTTTTTTGACGTTGGGGTGCCAGAACCAGGCGTCGAACTCTGACCAGCCTAGGAGGACGGCGTTGCAGCCGTATTCTATCATCTCCTCGAAGTCTTGGACTGCTCGGTCTGGGTACATGACGCCGTAGTATGCTACACCGGTTTCTTCTACGCTCATTTTGCTTCCCTCGGATACAGAATTTTTCTTCTTTTTCATATAAAGGTTTAGGCTGTTCTATCTTAACTAACCGATCGATATATTAAAAATTCTGTTTTTCGATTTTTTTTGAAGTGTTGAGGGAAAAGAGTACTGGTACGGGGTGGCGGGGAGGTTCATTAATCACGATCTCGATTTGTGGGGGTAGGCTTTAATTCTTGAGAAAAGGCTGACCTTGTTTGTTTTTCTGAAGGCGTGATACAATAGGTATGTTTTTTGTGTGGGGTGTATGTGTTTTTGTTTTTTGGCTGCTGGTAAAGAAGTTGTTATGTTTCATTTTTCTCGATTTCAAGACTTAATATGGAAGTTTCGCAAAACACTTCCAAATAATCAAACACCAAAGATGCGTACCTGCTACATTGTGCCTTTTCTAAAAGCCGTAACAGTTATATAACATGCTTGAGTCTTAGGGCATGTTGCCTTATGGAGTTCGGGAAACGTGTTATTGTAGCATCGGTTTTGTTGGGCGTATCTCTGTATATTTTGTTGCCCTCTCCCGAGGAAATAATTATTCATCCTGCTTTGGGACTACTTTTGTCACAGGTTTTCGTTCTTCCCTACTTTTCCGGAATTATTCTATCGGTCACCATATATCGTGTAGTAGGCGTTGGATGCCTTCTATTTGCTTTACTTTTGGGTGGGGGACCCATATACCAAAAACTAAAAACTCGCTTCAAAGGAACCGAGATTGAGGAACCCGTGACTTAAATCCACTGAAAAACAAGCTGTCCAAGAGATGTATTTCCTTTTTCAAAAGCAGACTGTAAGCTGCGCTTTGGTAGTTTTTTGAGAACTAGGTTACTGACATACTTCCCGCCCTGAAGTTCTACACGAACCGGATGACCTCCGAAAGCCTAAAAACCTCTGCTCCGGTGGAATGGAAGCCGTCCTAAAAGCCTTGAGGGAGACCACTGGAAACTAGAAGAGAAGGCGGAAGCGGACTGGTAAGTGGTCTCAAGTTACGAAGGAGGAGCAGATTAAAAATATGGATAAATTTTAGTTCAACTTTTTTGAAGAAAAAATATCCTCAGCTTACCCATTGCCGAGGAAGAGTTCTACAGATTGGTATATGTTAAAATTAAAGCCGATGTGATACCTATTAATTTATTTGCTATTTTATTCTTATCTTTATGCAATGAAGATACAAAAAGAGGATTATACTGGTTCGCCTTTATTTGAGATATTTTCTATAGAAGATTGATAATGGTTTTTGATTTACTGGTTTACGGATCCTTATTTCTTCGTATTCATTTTGTTTTCTATTTGATAATTGATTTGATCCATTCTTGTACCTGTTTAATTTTCAGATCTGGGTTATAGAGTCGTATGGGGCCTTGGTGGTTCGGTAGATCTTTTATGGTTGTTAACGTGAACTCTAGTTTGAGTCTCTTAACCAAATCGTGAAAAGCGTCTGCGTCAAGGTATTCTTTAATGACGTATTTTTTTGGATTTGGATCTATTAGGGCTATGAGGTCAGCTCTATCTTTTATTACTTTCCCGCGGAGGATTTCTGCTTTGGCTGGCTCAATTATTGTTCCTCTGGTTTTAAGGTCGTAGGCTCTGTCTCTTGTAGCTTTTATTTTGTATAGAAGCAGAAGAGGTTTACTTGGAATGAAGCATATAGCATCTTCTTCTAGTTTAACTTCTCTCTGATGCTTTTTCTCTGCTGTAAGTGAATAGGGTAGTAGCCTCTCGGGGTCTTCATGGAAGATACCGGGTTTTGGATCCTCAAACGTGCATGCGTCGATTTCTGTGTAGCCGATAGTCCTGCCCTTTTTGAATACTGGTTTTCTGGAAGTAATTTCAAGTCCAAGCGGATCTTTTGTTATGAACTCGTAACTATGAGTTCTTTAATATCACTCAATTATGTCCATAAATCGTCCTTGGTAGCTTTCGCCTACTATGTCAATGTCGATTGAGCCAAAGTAGGAGTTATAAAAGTAGACCGCCCATCCACCTATTATGGTTGGTATCGGGCCAAAAAAGGAGAACCACTTCAAAAGTGACACGAGTTCCTTATAAGAGTCTTCTACTATGATTTCAAATTGTTGTTTGCTGTTCACTTCTTATCATCTCATAAAGCTTTGATGCTGCGTCTCTACCTGCTGAGCCTAGACAGAAGAGGTCGATAACTACCTGTATTGGGTCAACTACATTAGTATTATCTATGGTTCTAACATTTTTCAGAATATCTGGATAGTCTATATCAAGTACTTCTACGGTGAATGGTCTGCGACTTTTGGGTAATAGTTGGCTTAATTGTTTTGGATTACTTGTGTACGTATGGATTTTGGAAAGGTTATGTAGTAAGCGAGATAGCGGTTTAAACCGGAAAAAGCTGTTAATGCATACTTCAATCGTGCTTCTAGACAGATACCTCGTATAATATTTTCTGCTAATGCTATCTCTGTAAGTTCAAGTCGAACGGTTGCTTTAAGAAGTCGTTGAAGAGGACGTTGCCAAGATAGAAGATCAAGAAGCACATAAGGTTCCTCAAGCTCGATTCTACGCCATTTTCCCTTTCCTACCATACCCGCCTCATAAAGGGAATTGGCAACATCGTTTATCCAACCGATTGAAATCCCGAGATCTCGGTGGATTTGACGTTGATAAGTAATAGGATGCTCCAGCAAGTACTTAGTTATACGGAAAGCTTGAGGTGAAGATAATTTCACAGACAATCTTATTTCACAAAGACTTTATAGGCCAAAGCCATATCTAAAAGTTCGGTAAATAGTGAAATGTTCGGTAAATAGCGAACATTCTAAGGATAAGTAAATTTATAGAATTTATATATAAAAATGGGATTTTCAAACTTCTCAAAAAAGTGAGGTTGAAGGAGGGAGATTTTGTTAAGACTACTCAAATTTAGGTTAACCCAGGGTTTGGTGTGGCGGGCTTGTAAATCTAATAAAGTCCCATTGGAATTTGTTTGAGGGCCATGTCAAGTTTTAATCTTTAAACCAAACTCTGAGAACCTCTTGTCTTGTTCAAAAGCACCTCAAACTTTTTGACGAGAAAAGATATTTATACTACTTTAACTACTTTATCCACTATGACCACTAAATCTATTAAGCTGAGTGAGGAGACCTACAAGAAACTTGTTGAGGTGGCTGGCAGGCTGCAGGCTGAGTGGAAAAGGTCTGTCTCGATTGAGGACGCAATAAAATATCTGATGAGAAGGAAGATTAGTGATCTTGCTGGTTCTTGGGATGTTAGCGACGAAGAGGTTCGAGAAATCAAGGAGTCTCTGAGGAAGGGGTGGAGAGCGTGGAGACGCTATGCTTAGACACCGACATCCTAATAGATTTTCTGAGAGGAAAAATTAGAGATAGAATCAAGCAACTCGAAGAAGAATTCCAGCTTACCACAACCACAATAAATCTGTTCGAACTATACTATGGTGCGTACAAAACAAAGAAAGAGAGAAATGTAAAATCCGTAGATGAGTTGGCTATAAGGCTTGAAGCACTTGGATTTACAGACGAATCGGCAAAACTATTGGGAGGGATAATGACCGAGTTGGAGAAAACGGGTCAAGTTGTGGATTTTAGAGACGTTATGATTGCTGGAATAGTACTGGAAAACGATGTCAAATTGTACACCAAGAACGTGAAGCATTTTGAGAGGATTAAAGGAATAAAATTGTACCGAGATTAGCTGGACGAAAACAAGACCTCACAGAGCGAAACACGTAATGTAAGTAAGAATCCCAGAGTTACTCTCCAAGCAAGTTTAGAAATAGATTCTCAATTCCCCATATATGGAATTACAAGAAGTGGAAGTAAAGGATAGTAAAGCCACGCCAAAACTCTAAAAATAAATTTACAAACATAAAAAAATTGAAAAATATAGTCAGCATCTCGGCCATATACGTCTTAATGGTGGCAGAACTGTTACCGAAAAAGGATTATGGTATTAAAGAGTTGCCTAACTGTGTTGTCGGAATAAAAATTGATGATGAATGGAAGATTATAAATCTGACATTTAATCAAGGGTTGAAATCAATATTTCCAGTTTCAACCTTTGAAAATCCAAAGTGGTGGAAAGATACAATACCAATAAGTAAGAAATTTATGGAAATTAAAGTCTTTAGATCTATTGGTATTCTGAGAAATTTTTAGAGTTTTGTGTCTTTTCGTTGGTTATTTCGTTGGTTATTTTTGTAAAATTTAATTTTATATCCTATTTTATGATAGATAATTTTAAACAATTATAAGAATGGAGAGAATGTGGTTAGTAAAACAAAGAAGCTTAAGTTTATAATGATTTAGGGTTTTATCATTATAACTGAGGATAGTCCTCTGAAGTGTTCATCGCCTGTTACGATAACGGCTTCGCGTAATAGAGTGGTAGAGTATATTATGGAGTCTGCTAGTCCCCAACCCTCTCTTTGTTTCCTCATGTCTTGATTGATTTCTGCAGCTTTCAAAGCTATGTCTGTTGTCAGTTCTGCTGTTTCAGAAGTATTTATCATAAAGTTTATTTTTTCTTTTGCTCCATTTGGGTTTTCGGCTCCCGATTCTATCAATCGAAGTAATTTGTTGTAAACCTCGGCTAATACAATGGTCGGTAGTATCGTCTAGGTTGACTCTATGTATTTCTGTGCTGCTATTCCTTCATTGCTTCCTTTAAAGTATTCAAACCATGCGTACTAATCTATAACGTATTTTTTAACAGATATTTGAGAACCTCGCCCCATGTATTTGTCATCCCGCTATTCATGGAATTTTACTCTGTCTTCTTCGGTGAATGATGGAAGTTTGGTATTGGAGGCAAACATTGATGCTCTAGGTGTTTTTTCAACTATTTCTGTTCCTGTTTTGCGTTTCTCTATTTCGTAGAGGAGTTCGTCAAGCTTTTTTGATATTTCAATTATGTGCTTTCTTATTTCCCTCAGTTCAGCTTCAACGTTCATATCCTAAAATACGGAAGACAATTTATTAATTCTTTCTCCTGGATTCAAGAAAAAAGGTACAAAGGAGGAGCAGATTAAGAATATGAGAAAATTCGTTGAGCTTAACCTCAATTTGTGGAAGGAAGTTTTCAATCTTGAAAAAAAGTACGCCTAGTTTTAAATTTTAGTAAAGGACATAATATCTATGGGAAACTTGAGAAGAGATGTGTTATGACTGGGAAACGGACTCCTATCTGAGAGGATAAACCGGAAAAGAAAAGGAAAGGTTTATACAAAAATCCTTGGGTTGATTTGTGGTTAGGTGGTCATGTAAAAGCCGTTATGAAGTTTGCCGGGATGCTGGGCGCAAAGAAGGTTGCTAAGAAGTATGGTAAAATACTGGGTGCAGAGATAGACGAAGGGGATTAATTCCTTTATGAATTCAATCTCGATTTAGAGAATGAGGCTTTCTTGAGGAAATAATTTTTCTTGAGGAAATATATGCCTAGTTTTAGAGTGTTTTCCTCTGTTGATTCGGTTTTCACGTTTTTTCACTTTTATGAAAACCAGCCTTCTCTTTGCATTACCTCTATTGCAATCCTGGTGCCTGGGCCGTCTCCCCTTGCTACGTTAACGCTGACTTTTTCTCCAACCGTTTCCACAATCTTTGCGATGTCTTTGTGTGTGAATCCGGGGCAGAGCATGATTGCGTGAATGCCCTCTTTTTCTACGAGATTTTTGCACTCGTTAAGTGCTTCATTTTGGTTCTTGACCACCACCACGAAAAGTTTGTACTTGCCCGTTTCAACCACACCCTGGTGTTTCTGCGGATCAGCATCTGGGGCATGGGCGAGGAAGGCCGCTTTAAACGCCATAAAAACCATCTCCCATTTAGTTGACAATTCTATAGTAAAAATTGTGTAATTCTTAATTCATTCATTTATATAAGTTTTGAGTAATTTTTAGGAATAGCTTGTAGGTAATTATTTCAGGTTATTAGGTTTGGAAAATGGGAAAATTGTTATTTTAACACTTCTTCTCTTGCACCAAAGAATTTTTATGTCTGTAATATTTTTTTAGAATATCGGCTGAATCATCAAGTTGTTCAGTTGTAATAGCAGTATCTTAATCTTATGTGACAAGAGGTTCTAGGGTAAGGAAGTGTTAAAGTCGGAGTTTAAACTTAATGTGGTTGAGGCAGATGGTTTCGAGTAGAAATCTTGACGTGGTTTTTTATCCCCGGTCAGTTGCGCTTATAGGTGCTTCCAAAGAAGTTGGCTTTTACATAGACCCCATTTCTGCTTCAAGGTTAAGGGAAAAGTTTTTCCTGGTTAATCCCAGGTCCAGTGAGATTTCGGGTTTGAAGTGTTATCCTAGCATTTTGGATGTCCCGGAGCCTGTGGATTACGCTATTTTTGCGGTTCCGGCAAAGATTGTGCCCGAAGCCTTGGAGGACTGTGGAAGGAAGGGTGTTAGGGTGGCTCACATATATTCTTCGGGTTTCAGTGAAACCGGGCTTGAGGAGGGTAAAATGCTTGAGGAAGAAGTTTTAAAAATTGCTAAAAATTATGGGATTAGAGTTATCGGCCCGAACTGTATGGGGGTCTACTGTCCGGAATCCGGCTTGTTCTTTGCACACAACTTGCCCTCTGAGGTGGGTTCGGTGGCGTTCGTGTCTCAGAGTGGGGGTCAAGCGGTGAACTTCGTTTTTGAGGGCGTGTCACATGGTTTTAGTTTTAGTAAGGTTGTGAGTTATGGTAATGCTTTGGATGTGGATTTTGTGGAGCTTGTGGATTATCTGGCTGAGGATCCGAAAACCAGTATTATCGGGGCTTACGTTGAGGGTTTAAGAAAAACTGAGGGCCTACTCGAAACTTTGAAAAATGCTTCGGAAAAAAAGCCTTTAGTGATTCTTAAGGGTGGAAAAACAGGGGATGGAGCTCGAGCCGCAGCCTCTCACACCGGTGTTCTGGCCGGTTCAGCCAAAATCTGGGAGGGTTTCCTGAAGCAGGTTAAAGCGGTGAGTGTTGATACTTTTGAGGATATGGCTGATGCCATTGTGGGTTTTCTCTATGCCTTTCCACCAAAAGGTAGGGGAGTGAGCATAGTCACCACTTCGGGCGGTTCTGCCGTTATTCACACGGATTTGTGTGTCAAGGTGGGATTAAATGTTCCCAGCTTCTCCGAGGAAACACAGGGGGCGCTTAGAAAGATTATTCCCATAGCTGGGGCAAGCATAAGAAATCCTCTGGATGCTTGGATGGCCTTTCAGGGAGGCATACTGCCCGAAGCCTTAAACACAGTATCCCAGGACGAATATATACATTCACTGATCATTGAGCTTCAACCCGGAGGATTTAAAGTGTACACCGCCAGAGACCCAAGCGCTGTGGATAAGTTTACATTAATTTTGGGTGAAACCTGTAAAAAAATCATGAATGAGCACGGTAAACCTACCATGATAGTTGTAACAAAAAGCATCTACTCTGAATTTGAAGCAAAAATCAAGAACACTTTTCAAAATATGAATCTACCAGTTTACCAATCAATCTATGACGCAGCAAAAGCCCTCTCAAAACTATACCAACACCAGTTAAGCAGAGAAGTAAGATAACAGAGATGGTTTTCGATCTTGAGAAAAAATATCTCTAGTTTTAAACTTTATAAAATAAATTTTATTGAAAAAAGATCCACCCAGTTTTTAATTTTTTCTTAATTGTCTATTTATAGTTTTCATCCCCAAATGCTGTGTTGTATAATTTATGAATTTTTAATTTGCTTATTAAGTAATTAAAAAATGTAGAAGTTAGGGACATTTGTCACCCCTTGCTGTTAATTGGTAGGATGTCCT
>NZ_JBRAKS010000063.1:0-14731 GCF_052745115.1 Candidatus Jordarchaeum sp. | reverse complement strand
TGTTCACCAGCCAAAACCAGTTTTAATAACCTATTTCATTTTCAAATACTGTTCTATGACTTCAAATTTGTTTCACGAGCAAATTGATGCTCTCGATGAACACCATTCAAGAATATATTGCTGACAATAAAGCTTGTACCGTTAATATAAGTGTGTTTTAGATAATATAAGTGTGTTTTAGATAAATTTATATATTAAATTCTGGATAATAATTAACGCCTACTCTTTGCGTGATGAAGGGTAGGGTAAAAACTTTGGGAGAGAAAAATGGATAGGAAATTTAAATGGGTAGCGTCAGCTGTTATTATAGTTATAGTTTTGGGTATTGGAACAGGACTAATTACGGTTCCCGTGTTTAAGCTTCCGGAAACAAACTACCTTGCCCTGGGAATGACCCTCCTAAACCAAAACGGTGGAACCACTCAATCAATTATTGATCTAGACTCAAAAACAATAGCTAAGATAGAGAACTAAGCGCTTATCCGTGAAGAAATTCCAGAAATCAAGGATAAAATTCAAAACAGCCTGAACCAAGGTTTTCAGAAATGGACAAAACAGAACTCCATAAAATTCACATTGTTTAACGCGACCAGTGAAACCGTTACTCCTCTATTCTTCCAGTTCCTAGATGAGAACCCAAGATATAAGGAAGCCTTCAAACTGTACGACCAAGTTCTTGCCCAGGAGAACGATTATAAGATGCAAGAGTTGACAAAAGCCATTATAGCCATGGATGTGAATTACGTGGTTCAGAACGGTGAACTGTTAAACCAGTGGAACACCACCAGCGAAGTAAACGGAACCACCTACACCAGCATGTTCAAGGAATACTCACTGGAAATTAATGGAACAACCCTAACCGTGGTCAAAGTGACCATAATGAGCAGTGATGGGACTGTCATCGTTGACCCATACCTATACGTTCACAAAGTCAACCTGTTCTACCTTCAATTTGTGATCATCAGCTGGATACCCTACTGGGGAATATACGTTCCCTGCTACTACGGATGGGACATCTACTCTTACGTACGCTTCAGTAACGACACCTCAGTCGTCGGAGTTAGTGAGGCAGCGGCATTCTTAGGTAGTGCCGTAAGTGAACTTGACGGATTAACCACAACTCTCGAAGTATATGCTGCATTCTGTTTTGTAACCGGGCTTGTGTTACTTGCTACACCCGCAGCCCCGGCTGGAGCAGCTTTAGGAATTATGAGTGGTATATTAACTCTTGCAGGTGTAGTTGCTTCAGTAGCAGGTACAATTATTCTCAATGAATACCTTTACTCTGCGGCGTATAACTATGCACGTGACCCAACCTTTGGCATCTGCACAATGGATAGACATCATCTCATATACACGACTAATCCTGTCGAGCTGTGGTCTTGGAGTACTTTTCATGTTGTTTACTGTGATGGGGGTGTAAAACAGATTTCACCCTTCCCTGTCGGAGTTTATTATTATACAGAGTGGTGGCAAGCGCTTACTATTGTTAATTTCTTTACGTGGATTAGCAGTAACTTTGGCTTTGAACACTGGGTATGGATGGGACCCTACGTCCCTCCTGGAATATTCGGTTAAAAGGAGGAAATTAACTTTATTTTCTCTCCTTTTCCCCTTTTTTGGAGGTTGATAGATTGTTTGTTTGGCGTGGGTTGGATACGAAAAGCGTGTTAAAAAGGTTATACATTTTGTATATACCATTTGCAGTATTGTTTTGGATAGCGGCTATTTTTCCTTTTTATCAGGAGTTACTGGGTTACTCTTTTACATTCTTTACCGGGTACGGAGTGTTTGAGTACACTTCTCTGGGGATAAAATATTTTGGTGACCTAGCGTTTCCTGTGATTACTAGTACCACAGTTTTTGTGGTGGTGCTCTTCTTCCTCTCCTTGACACTATTTTTGATAAATGGTATCTGGATTATATTAATTCGTCCTTTTAAGAATGTTAAGGGATTCGAAAACACTGGGAGAGTACATGAAGTAATAGAATCTTTAACCGTTCAGGGGTCTAAGAAAGAAAAACTAATTGTCGCAGCCTTCATGCTAACTGGTATACTAGCAGTTCTATTTTTTTCAATTGTATTTCTTGGTTGGCTCGGAATACTAACATTAAACATTCATTCCTTAATTTTCTTAACGATTCCTCCCCCGATCTTTTTGTTGATGGCACTACATTTTGAATCAAGGATTCAACGCTTACTAAAAAAATACGGGGAAATGGTCCAACATAATTAAAAATCAAAGGGCATGAAACCAGTATCATTTTTCTTTTTTATATAGCAGGAAGGTCCATATAAAATGACTTTTCCCTTTTATTTGGGGCGATCATATGTTGGTTTGGCGTGATTTAGATACGAGAAGTGCATTGAAAAGGTTTCAGATATTGGTTGTACTCTCTTTATTACCGTTATTTGTTTCCATCGCCTTTGAGCTTTATTTTATTTCCCTAGGCTCGTCCTTTTTTTCATAGGTTATGCAGTGTTTGAGTACACTTTTCTTGGGATAAAATGGGGTGGCGAACTAGTGATTCCGTTTTCTACTGCTACAACGGTGTTTGTGGTGTTTGTGGTGTTGCTCTTTTTCATTTTCTTACCCTTTGTAGTAATTGGTAGCTTGGGAGTATCTTTTACTCGTCCTTTTAAAGATGTTAAGGGATTCGAAAAGTTTGGTAAAGTATGTGAAGGAGTCAAATCTTTTATAGTTCAAGGGTCTAAAGGGGAAAAGTTAATTGTCGCCGCTCTTACACTAACTACCATAATGGCATTCCTGTTTTGGTCACTGGTACTTCTTGGTTGGCTTGGAATATTAGTGTTAAAAAAAGGGTTAGCGTTTTTGGGGCTTCTCTGGGCAATCAACATTTTAGTCGCACTATATTTTAGAGGAAGAGTTGAACAGGCACTAAAAAGCTATGCAGAAACAGTCCAAACATAGTTAAAAATCGAAGTAACATGGAAGTGTAGTTTGCCTTTCTTTTTCTTAATTTTTAATAGTCAGCTTCGGTGAAGAAGATAGTATTTGCTACGGCTCATAAAAAGTTACTTTAATTTGCGCGCTACCTGACTCTCCCGACGAGCACCGTTCATAAATATGTTATGAGCAATAAAACTTGTTGTCTGCTCAGCCTTGGCTTGGAGCAATTCCGCCTTGAGTTCATGAGCGTCCTTTAAATCAGCGGTCTCAGGGTTATCCAAGACAAAATCCACGAGATGCAGAGCCAACTGTACTTCTCCTGCTTTCTTTAAAGTCTTAGCTCTATTAAGTAATGCTTCAGGTCCGCCGGCCAAGTTCACAACCTCCTTAGCAATGTCTGCCGTTTTTGAAGGAAAGAGATGTGAGGGATTGCCGTCGTACCAGCCTGCATAGCGCCTGTGTATAGCGTGAACAGCGAATGTGGGGCATCCATAAATGGGAGCCAAATAGGACTTATTAGCCAAGTCTTCGGGAAGTTGGACCTCTTCTAGTATCTGCTCGATCCAAGCACCCTGGTTTAAGCGTTTCACCACCTCCTCATGGAGATAACGCAGGGCTCGGGCGGTATTGAGGCAAACTTTTTGAATTTTTTCACCCCGAATGACCGGGCCATGCCCAGGTACTAGAATGTCGGGATGGAGTGAAGCCATCTGTTCTAGGGCACCCGCCCATTCAGTCTCGTAGCGTTGAACCTTGAAGGGGTTTCCCAAATTGGGGAAGGACCAGAGGAGAAAATCGCCGGAAAAGATGACTTTTTTCTCGGGAATCCAAACCCAGGTGGCATCGTCCGTTTCTCCCATTCCAAACCGGAGTTCAAAGGTCAAGCCACCAAGCCGAAAGCTAAAGCGATCATGGTAAGTTACATTGGGATAATAATATTCTATGGGAACCGCGCTCATTCCTTCGGGTACGCTGAACTGGATGCGATTAATGAATTCTTGTTGACCCTGGAGTTCTCGGTATCGGTTGAAACGCCGAACAACGTTTTCGTGGGCAATGATTCTGGGCGGGGGGTCTCCTCGCTCCTCAGCGTCTTTAAGTAGAGCCCAAACACCAAAAGCGTGGTCATAGTGTCCATGGGTGTAAATCACAGAGTGAATTGGGGCATCAGTAACCTTCCGAATATCATTTCTAATTAATTCCCCAAACTGGTGAATAGCGGTGTCTACAACCACCACTCCCTCATCTGTGACAACAAAGCCTACGTTTCCAAAAGTGGTTATACAGTAGACTTTGGGAGATACTTCTTCAACTCCTTTGTATTGTGGAAAAACAGGTTGTGTCTGGGGCTTCTCGTTTTTTGGTTTAACCATTTTTAACAACTCCTAGTTGTGGAATTTTGGGTCTATTGTTTTATTAAAAAAGGTGAGAAGTATATGTTATGAGTTAACGTATATTGTCAATGTATTTTATGTATCCTAAACAGATTTGTAGTACTTGTCCGAGAGCTTCTTTGTCTACTACTTCCGGCGTGTCAAGTCTTGTATGGTAGAATTCGGGTAGTCTTCCTTTTAGTTCGTGGGATCCTATTGTTGTTGCTGGCAATTTTTTACGGCTGAAAGCCGCGGCGTCTGTCGCTCCAAAGGGTAAAGCCCCTAAGCGGGCATTTATGCCTTGTTCTTGAGCAATTTTTAGTAAAGTGTTGCATATCTCTGGATTGTGCTTAGCGCCGATTAGTGTTTCTTTCTCAATTATGACTACGCAGTCTTTTGCTGCAATGCCATCCATGTTGATTAAAACAGTGTTACTTTTCTTTAATTCCTCATAGTGGTTTTTAACATAGCGTTTCGACCCCCGTAGCCCGGCTTCCTCTCCGGAAAAAGAGATTAGATGAATGCGAGTATTTTTGGGATAGATTTCTGGATTGTCCTTGTTTTCGGATAAATATTTGCCTATTCCCAGTACCACAGACACTGCAGATAGGTTATCAAAGGCTCCTGGCACCGGTTTATAGCTGTGGAAGAAAATGTAGATAGCGGCAATCGGAGCTAGAAACAGGAAGAAAATTCCGAACCAGAAGAAGACTGGTGTTAAGTTAAATGGGAGAAAATAGAAAATTGTTTTCAAAACACTAACGATGCTAAATATTACTACTCCAACGTAGCCAACGAAAATAGTTAAGCCACCCACCGTCTTTAGATAGTAGAATATGTTAAATTCGTAGGCGGAATCGTGGTGTCCGGCAAAAATTATGGTGTGTTTAGCTTTGCCTGAGGGGTTTATTGTTCCGATGATGTTTTTGGACTTCTTTTTTGGGAACATAAAGTCCACTAGCTCTCTATAGCGCATTACTTCTAGGATGAAGTAACTAACCGCAAAAACAGCAAGTACACTGGCGATTAATGAGAAAATCAAACCAGAAAAGCTACCATGAGTCAATCCAAGGCTGGTTAAAACTAAGTTGAAAAAGTTGGTACCAACTTGAAGCCATCCCAGATCAGTTAGGACGGAGAGCCAATAGAGGAAGATTCCACAAACGATCATGATAGACCCGTACCTAATGAAGCCCAGAAAAGCGGTGGGACTGCTGGTAAATTCTTCTTGATGTGTTTTGTTGCAGAATTTTTTTAGTTCCTCTTCAATTCTGTTTCCTGCAAGTTCCTCTTCCTTTGAGCCAGATTCTCGCGGCCCAATTTCTTTGCAGACATCTACGATGAAATTATGCATATAGTTTTTCAACGTTTTTTGTATCATAATCATTAAAAGGCATCTTTCATGATTATAAATTTGTCTTTCATATAAATAGAATTAACCGATGAAAGGTGAGGAAAATGGAGAAGATCGGAGTTGTTATAGCTGCTCACGGAGATGTTCCATTAGACTACGATTTGGAGCAGGCAGAACAAATTATGGAAAAAATATCGGATATGGTTAAAAAACTGCCCCGGAATATTGGGGAAATAAATGATCCCCATAAATTGGAAAGTGGAAAACTTGCAGAGAAAGTGAAGGCTAAAACTGGGTTAGAGGTGGAGGTGGGTTACTCAGAATTCTGCTCGCCTAGCATTCCTGAAACCATAAATCAGCTTGCCAGTAAAGGATTTGAGAAAATAATTGTAGTTCCTCTGTTTTTAACTCATTGTAGACACACGGAGAGAGATATTCCAGAGATACTTGAAAAAGTGAAAAAGCAGGTCACAAATGTGGAGATATTGTACATTGAACCTATACTTGAAGGAATAGCAGATATTCTAGCCGAAAAAATAATGAAAAATATAAACAAAAACAGTAATCCCGGCAAAGAAACATAATAAAATCATTTTCGGCTTAAAAAACTGTCATCGTGTTAGTAGCTTTTTTCAGTACCTAATTTTTGAATAAGCTTTTCTTAATTCCTCTGCCTTATCCTCTGGACGATAATCAAATGTCACGGTACCCATGGATTCTTCTACCCCGGCAAAAAATTTGAGTTTCTCTTTTTCCCTGACCGGCGACGAGAATTCAATGTGAAAATGATAATATCCATAATTGTTCCCGTCTGTAGGCTGCTGATGGAGAGCCATAATGTAGGGAAAGCTAAAGTCAAAGAGCTCATCAAAAGTCATCAATACTTCCTTCAGAATCTGAGCCAGACCATCCCTTTCTCCACCAGTTAGCTGTGGAAGGCTTTGAACATGCCTCTTGGTGTGAATGTGTACACCGAAAGGCCACTTAGCATAAAACGGTAGAAACGCGATGTGTTCATCGTTTTCCATAACTACCCTGACTTTGTCCTTTTTTTCCCGCTCGTTAATCTTGCAGAATAGGCATTCCTTACTTTTATCATAGAAGTTTTTACTTGACTCCAACTCTTTCTCTATTCTAGGAGGAATGAAGGGGAAGGCATAGATTTGGCCGTGAGGATGATCCAAGGTAACTCCTATTACTCTGCCCTTGTTTTCGAAGATGAAAACGTACTTTACATAGTCCCTCTGCCCTAGGTCAGTGTACCTGTACGCCCAGTGGTCAACTATCTTCCTTATATGAGCTACACTCAAGTCTGCCAAAGTTTTATTATGTTCTGGAGTGTAGAGAACCACCTCGCAGACTCCTTGGGCTGGAGCCACATGGTAAAAGTCGTTTTCCCCGGTCTCAGGCGGATCAGGTTCAGGAACTAGTGAAGGAAACTTATTAGGAAGACTCATAACATCCCAGTCAGCTGAAGGAACCTCAGGGGACCCGGGACAGAAAGGGCAAACACCACTAGGCAGTAAGGGTCGCTCTTTTCTCTTGCCCGAAACGATGATCCACTCATCAAGAACCGGGTTATATCTTAGTTCGCCCATTAAACCACCTTGAAAAAATGCTTTTGGAGCACTAAACCTTTCTAAATATATAGTAAAATATGGTTTTAACGGTGACGCAAAATATTCAAAAAAGTGCTGATTTAACTCTTTATACGTTGTTCTAAGAGTTTGAAGAAACTTGTTAGATCTATGTTTCCCCCGCTAATTATTATTCCAACTTTTCTTTTCTTGATCTCCAGGTCTCCGTATAGTAGGCCGGCTAATGAGACTGCACCTGAAGGCTCTACTACGAGTTTCATTCTTTCCCATAGGAATTTCATAGCTTCAATGATTTGTTTCTCAGTCACGGTTATAATATCATCAACATTTTCTAGTATAATCTTTAAGGTGTTGTTTCCTAATGATGTTCTGAGTCCGTCTGCAATTGTTTGAGGGTTAATTGAGGGAATGATTTTACCTGCTTTAAACGAGCGAAAAGCGTCATCAGCATTTTTGGGTTCAACACCTATTACTTTCGCCTCAGGACATAGGCCTTTGACTGAGATGGAAGTCCCGCTCAGCAATCCTCCACCACCCACCGGAGCTAACACTAAATCTAGCGAGCCTACATCTTCTATTAGTTCATATGCGGCAGTTCCAGCCCCATAAATTACGTTTAAATCATCAGAAGGATGAATAAGGGTATAGCCATATTCATTGCTCAATCGTTCAGCTTTTTCTTCCCTATCGGTAGGCTTATTACCAGATAAGACGATTTCTGCTCCATAACCACGTGTAGCAGTCTTCTTTACTGGAGGAGTATTTTTAGGCATAACAATTATTGCTTTCACACCCAAGAGTTTTGCTGCCAAGGCTATAGCTTGAGCGTGGTTGCCAGATGAATGAGCAATAACTCCCCTTCGCTTTTCCTCCGGAGTTAATTGATTTATAGAGTTGTAGGCTCCACGAAACTTGAAAGCGCCAACGCGTTGAAAATTCTCACACTTTAAAAAAATAAGTCCTCCGGTTAAAGCATCAAGAGTACGACTAGTCATTACTGGTGTACGATTAACTATTGACCTTAACCTTTCCCTTGCCGCTTCAATTTCTTCAAACATATTTATCATAATGATATTGAAAAAAAAGTTTAAAAAATCTTCTAAATTTTTAAATTACAATTTTTGTTTAAATTCTTGTTTTCAGCCAAGCATCTACATCTTTGAAAACTTTTTCTTTTTCAACCTCGTTGAAAAGTTCGTGGTAGAAGCCGTCGTAAATTTTCATTTTGAAGTCCTTCTCTTTTACCCTCTTGGCGAACTCCTTGCTTCCCTCGGGACTTACCAATTTATCATCACCAGCGACCAGAAGTAGAGTGGGAACCTTCAGCTTATCCGCATTCTTTAGGAGATCCTCCATGGTGGTAAAGAACTCTACAGCGAACCTAGCTGTAATGGTCTTAAAAACTAGGGGGTCTTTGTCATATTTTTCGCATAATTGTTTGTCGTGTGAGAGGTTGTATGGGTCTATTTGGTTTGGTAACTCCTGAGTGGGATTGTTCTTTGAAAGCTCCAGAATTGCTTTTACAAGTTCTGGATCCAACTCACTGGCGAGTTTTAATCCTGGTGATGACAGAATCAGGTAATTTATTTTCTTCGGGTTTTTTAGAGCGTAGGCTATAGCTATTGTTCCGCCTAGACTGTGCCCAAGAAGAATAATTTTTTTTCCTTTTTCACTCTGTTTAACCATATCAATGAAGGTGTCCAAATCATCTAGGTAATCATCGAAACTATCTATATATCCACGAATACCTTCAGAAAGCCCGTGGCCTCTATGATCCAATGCGTAGAAGGCAATCCCCTCATTAGCGAAGTGGTCCGCCACATGGGTATATCTCTCCGAGTACTCAGCTAAGCCGTGCGCCGCCACCATAACTGCTTTAACTTGCTCCGGTTTCCAGAATTGGTAATATAGTTTTATTCCGCCTTTTCCGTCAAATTTTCCTTCTTTATGTATGATTTTCATATTTCAAACCTCCCAATAACTTAAAATATCAAATTGAAATTTAGTAATATTCTCATTATCAACATTTAAACATATAACATATTCGATTATAAATAGGTAAAAAAATCCCATTTTTAATGGAGGAAATCTATAAATGATAGTTGATGTACATTGCCATCTAAGCCACAGAGATTTTTATCCAGACATTTACTGGAATCTTTTAGCTCAGTCCCTCTCTAAAAATTTGGATATTCCCAGCGAGCAAGTATTAAGGAATATTATGCCCGATTTCTGGCAGAAAGATGCAAGTAAACTTGTTGAAAATATGGACAATGCAGGAGTGGATAAAGCGGTAATTATGCCGGTTGATTTTGAGTTGAAAGTGGGCAAAGCCAAAATGACAATAGAAGAACAAAACCTATACCACGCCAGAGCTGCTGACGAATATCCAGACAAGCTTATTAGCTTTGTAGGTGTTGATCCGCGAAGAGGGGAAAAAGCTCTGGAGCTGTTTGAAAAAGGGGTTACCGAGTGGGGAATGAAGGGACTCAAATTCCACCCCGATGCTGGCTACTATGCAAACGATCCTTTATGTTTTCCACTCTACGAGAAATGTGTGGAGTATGATGTGCCACTACTTTGCCACTGTGGTTTGATTTTTCTCCCCTTTGAAGTAAAATATAATAATCCAATATACCTTGACGATGTTCAGACCACTTTCCCAGAATTAAAAATAATAGCAGCTCACATAGGTGGAATAAGCGGTACCCTCACCCTAGCAGAAATAGGATCCCTAAAGTCAGGAATCTCCACAGAGATATCATATACAGGTCAGATGCTTGCACGCGGAACACCCCGCTTTCTCCTAAACAATCTGAGAATGCTTATGGACTTACCCCTCACCTTCGCAGTTCCATTTAAAAATAGGATACTCTTTGGAAGCGACTGGCCCTATGCTAACGCCATGATGGAACTAAAAGAATGGGTTAATTGGATTAAAAAGCTTCCAGAAAAGGGAAAGGAATACGGATTGAAATTCACTGAAGAGGAAGTTAGACTGATTCTTGGAGAAAACGCTAAAAAAATACTTAAAATATAATAAAAAATTGGGTATTTTTGGCAGCTTTTTTGTTTTCTATGTTGTTTGAATGGGGGATTTTCCATATTTTTTAGCGCATTCTATGAGGATGTCTACGTGTCTCAGTGGTATGTTTCTGCTTACACCTCCTCCAGTTGAGAGTATAAATCCCCCTCCAGGTCCGAGTTTCTGGATTACCTCTTTGCAGTTTTTCTCAACTAATTGAGGTGTTCCTCTGAGCATCACGTCTCGGGGATGGATGTTACCCATAAGAGTGTACTTACCGTAAGTTGCTTTCTTTGCTGTTTCTAGGTCTCCTATTTCTCCGCAGTGAAATATATTAATTTCCATTTGGGCTATTTGATCTAAGACATGGGCTGCATAGTTTTCATTATGGTAAAGAATGATACTCACTTTGCTCCTTATGCTGTCTAGGAATTTTTTCAAGTAGGGGGTGAAGAATTCCGCGCAGTGTTTGGCTCTAAGGAAGCCTGTTGTATGATCACTTACTAGTACGAACATAGCGGAGCCGCCAATGGTATCAATCAGGGTGTTAAACCAATTGACGCAGGATTTAACTGTGATGTCTAAAAGTTTATGTGCATACTCGGAATTTTGTGATATAAGTTTAAGGAAGTTTGTGAATCCCATGATTTCACAGGCAAGTTCCACGGGGCCAAAGTCTCCGGTTCCCACACTCCCCTTAACTTTCTGCTGAATCTCAAGATACTCAATGTACTTAGGCATAAGGCCGTCACTATGGGGATCGGGAATCTCTAATGAGTCAATGTCCTCAAGACTTTTTACCACAACCTCTTTAACTCCAGGGATTTCGTCTTCAGGGTCGGAGAGCACACAGCCAAAACCAGAAGCGTGAGCATAAGGCACCCACACAGATGTCGCTATAAATGCCTCAGGAAAGCGCTCCCTCATTTTGTCACCCGCCTCAATCTGCAGCATTGGATCATCAAGGAGCTTCTTTAACGGCACACCATACAGATCGGCGAGAAAGTCCCATTCCGGGAAGAGAATCACGGGAACCCACTCAGGCTCCTTGAAACCCAGAGTTACAAGAGCACGTTCTAAAACCGATGACATGATTTAAACCTCCAATAGTTCTTTAACAATCTCCAAGGCCTTTATAGCGTCTTCACAGTAAGCATCAGCACCAACTTCCTCCGCAAACTCAGAGGTTACAGGACGCCCTCCTATAATAATCCTCACCCTATCTCTCAGACCTTCTTTCCTAATGGCTTCGATCACTTCCGGTATACGCTCCATGGTGGTTGTTAGTAACGCACTAAGGCCTATGATGTCCGCATCCACTTCCTTGGCCTTCTTTACAAATTCCTCTGCTGGAACATCAATGCCCAGATCGTAAACAGCGTAACCTTCAGAAGCCAGTAGGGTGGAGACCACATTCTTACCCAGATCGTGGACATCATCCTTAACCGTTCCTATAACTATTACTCCCTTCTTGCTTCCTTCTGTTTTGATGTGTGGAGTTAAGACTTCCATTCCTTCCTTAAAAGCATCGGCTGCCATTATCATGTCTGCAAGAAAATACTCCTTATTTTCGAAGAGTTCCCCCACCTTTTGCAACCCTTTGGCAAGACCCTTATTTATTGCTTCAAGTGGGGGGATCCCCATTTTTAGCGCTTCTTCGGCACTCTTTTTCGCTTCTTCAACATCCAGATTTACGACAGAGTCAGCCATTTTTTTAAGCAATTCTTCTTTTGACAAAATAATCACCCTTATATTCTCACTTTTCAAAAACCTTTCGATAGAAATTCCCTTACTTGCCGAGGGGATACTTACCGTATTCAACCCCAGCTTCGAGCATCGCCACTACGTTTTGAGGCGGCGTGTCTGGTTGGATGTTGTGGGCCGGGGCGAAAACGTAGCCACCATTTTTACCCAGTATTTCAATCACTCTTCTACATTCTGCCTTAATCTGCTCTGGCTTACTTTTTGGTAAAAGCCTTTGTACGTCGATGCCCCCATCGAAGGTCAACTTGTCTCCAAAGGACTTCTTGAGAGATTCAGCATCCATTCCCTTAGCCAGAGGCTGAATGACTTGGAGTATGTCGACACCGAGATCAATCATGTGAGGAATTAGGGGGGCAACTGCGCCACAGCAGTGCCACATTATTCTCGCGTCTGTGAACTGTTTAATATGTTCTATCATCCGTTTGTGATAGGGCTTCCAGTACTCCTCATACTGTTTAGGAGAAACGAAGGGGGACTGCTGGGTGCCCATGTCTTCGGCTATATATGCAAAGTCTATGTGTTCGCCTATCTCAGAGTAGAAGGACTCCATTATTCCCTCCTCCACTGTTAGTAAAGCATCTGTGAGATAGTGGAAAAGTTCAGGGTTTCTCTGCATATCAAGCAGCATTTGACTAAATCCTCTTATCCAAGCATAGTTTTGAAATATTTGTTCAGCAAAAGAAGCCAGCGCAACAATCACCCGGTCGCTACCCTTTTTCATCTTAAGAACTCTGTCCTTAGCTTTAGCGGAGAAAACTGGATCCTCAGGATCAGGCCAATTGAAGTTATCAATATCTTTGAGGGTAATTTTACCCGTCAGAGGAGAACCGTAAACCTCCAAATAGTATCCCACGGGTTTCACTTTCAAACTATAGATGGTTTCTATGGATCCATCAGGATGCATTTTGGGTTTGGGCATGGACATATAGAGGTATTGGAAATCAACCCCATACTTGTCAAGTATTCTCTCATCCACATTAATAACACAGTTCCCAGAGTTCAGGTAGGGTTTAGGTACATTCTTTAGGCCGAGGTACTCCACAAAATCTTTGTATCCATAGTAAGGAGCCTTGTTCGGCCACCAGTCTGGCATCTCATAAATGGAATTATTCATACCTCCGAAATCTACAGGTACCCGGTCAGGTTCCTCATGATTTAGAACCATTTCCACCCTCTCTCGAGGCGAGAGCTTGCCCAAATTATAGACCTCCTAGAAGCCCCTCAACCAGCCGTATCGATTCAGCGGCATTGGCGGCGTAACCATCTGCGTCTACATCCTTTGCAAAGTCATCGTCCACCGCCGCTCCTCCAATTATAATTTTAACCTTGTCTCGGAGCCCATTTTCTTTTAGAGCATCGATGGTTTTTTTAATGTTATCTCTGGTGGTGCTTAGTAGAGCCGACATGCCCACGATGACCGGGGTGTTTTCTTTAACTGCTTCCACAAATTTGTCTGCCGTGACGTCGTTACCAAGGTCAATGATTTTAAAACCGCTGGAGGCTAGCATCATGCCCACAATGTTTTTCCCAATATCGTGTATATCTCCCTCAACGGTGCCGATTACCGCTTTTTTCACCTCTGCTTTAAGCTCTTCTTTCTCAAAGAGCGGCTTCCATTTTTCCACAGCTTCCGAAATTTCCGTTCCTATGAGTATCAATTCCGCGAGGTAATAGTCTCCAGCTTCAAATTTTAATCCAACCTCTTCTAACCCAAATCTAATATTTTCCACGAGTTTATCAACATTAATGTTAGGAGTTTTCAAAACTTCTTCTTTAAGGGCTTCAAGTTTGTCCGTTTCGATTTTTACGATAGCCGCTCTAAGCTCCTGGTAAATATCACTCATAATTAATCCCTCTGGACTTTTCAGATTGTGAATTTATTTAACCTTTTAAACCATATAAGCTAAATAAACTTTATTTCAATTATTCCATTTAATCTAACTCTACTCCACACTTCTGTAACTATTTTTAAAAGTTTAAGATTCTACTTTCCACTAAGAATCAAAGATTTAATTTAGAGGATTACAATAATGAGATATTAACACTCAGTTGTTTAGATTCCCGAAATATTTGGTTGGAGGATGTTAAATGGAGAATCCAAGCCTTTTTGTTACCTATGATATGAAGAACAAAAGAGAATCTAAGGAGGAGGTTTTATGGGTTTTAGGGAAAGTAGGGGAGCAGGAACCCATTTTCTTAAGCTCAAGAGCTAGAGGCATTTTTCTAATCCAAACATCCTTAGATCCTAAAGAAGTAACCAAAAAGCTCACACAGCTGTGTAAAGAGCAGCCTGATCTCTTTTGGTACACGTACAACTATATTCCCATTGACGTCTGGTGTTCCTCAGAGCTTGACGAAATGGAAGAAAACGTGATAAAACTTGCAGAAGGAATAAAGCAGGATGAAACCTGGAGGATAACTGTTAACAAACGATTTTACGGCAAGTATCACACGATAGACATCATAGAAGCCCTAGCAGAAAACATAAGCTGGGGTAAGGTGGATCTAGAAAATCCTCAAAAAATTATACAAATAGAAATCATTGGAAAGCAAGCAGCCATATCACTACTAGAGCCCAGCGACATTTTCTCAGTGAGCAAGGTAAAAAGCGAGATTTAGAAAAACTTATAACTCAACAAAAAAGAATTTCTAAAAAAACCTACATAAGCTTCGCTTTTTAGACAAATTATAAAAAACCTTTTTTT
>NZ_JBRAKS010000062.1:0-14815 GCF_052745115.1 Candidatus Jordarchaeum sp. | reverse complement strand
ATGATACAACCCTTGCAAAAACCGTTCTCCAGCTACGGAGATTGAAAGTTTTTTAGGAAAACCATATTATAACCTATTTTTGAAAATACTGGGAAATATTACAGTTTCAGTGGAAATCGCATTCTTCACCAGTGCACTCAGTAATATTTTACACACTTCACAGGAAGGCTTGGCGAAGAATCAAATGGGGACCCATTGAAAGACAATAACACCCTTAAGTCGCATTTTTCGGTCTTTTCGATTTATGACTGTGACGCACCCAGTCCCAAACCCATTTCAACATCTCGAAAAATTCCACAAGCTTCTCCTCTGCCTCTGGATTGTCTCCCGCAATTGCTTTCGCTAGGCGATCCCTTTCAAGGGTTAGAATTTCCTGAAAATAGTCAAAATGGCTCCCGGCATAAGTGATAATTTCTTTTAAAAGGGTCACCGGATCTCTTTCGTAATACTTGACCAAAAACTCAGCCAAAACCTCTCGAAAAGCATCTCTCAGTTTCAGGAACAACTCTGATTTCTGAAATTCTGCAAAAAATTTGCTAGTCCACATTACCTCACGGTCTCCAAATTCCGAATCCCCAACACCAAAAGCCATCAATCTGACAGCAGCCTCATTAAAAGAGAAACCGTAACGGCGAGCATATTTCCAAGTCTTATCATACATATCTTTAGGAACCCGTAAAGTAACTTTAACTAGTTCTTCAGGTTCAAACCTTCTAGGTTTACCCGGCAAATTAACCACAACCAATTAACTATTCAGTTAATCACGTCTAAAATTTAAAACATATAAAATTTATCGAAACATAATGATACTTGCCTTAATATTCTATTATCCTTTTTTGAGGAAAAATAATTACCACTCCTAAATTTTTATATAAAAAAATGGTAGCAAATTTGGCCCATTAGACATTTTTATGCCCCTTTAAGTCTATCTATAAAGCCTCTAGGTTCCCTAATCCCCCTCTCTTCTTGCCCGTCGCCTACCAGAAGTTTGAGAGGGGGTACTCCGTTCTTTGAGCCAAATTCTAATGCTACCGTACAGTTCTAATATGAGTCCACCAACGAAAACTGTGGCTAGCCCCATGAGTATCAAGGAGATTACCGGTAGGATGAATATCCCATTAATCCCCGAACCAAACACCAATGAGAGACCCACAACCACCAAGAACGCAGCCACGCACACCACGCTAATTCTCCAACCCCAGAACCGAAAACGCTCAAACGAACCAACCTCAGTCACTTCTCTCACAACCTCCACGTATCTACTCGCCTCTCTTTATCCTCTTCCCTACTTCACTTGAAAACCTTTTAACCGCCTCTCCGAGACGACCACCCGAGTTCCGCAGGACTTCTCCGGTTCTTCTCATTTTAGGAATCAGAGTTCGCCGCTCTTTAATTCCATAGTATACACCTCTAATCGCCACCATGACAGTGCCAAAGCCCAGTATACCAAGAGCCAGCAGTGCCATTGGATTAGCCATGAGGGCTACTTGGGGGATAGGTAACCCCATCATGGAACCGCCATAAACCTCAAGAACCGTTGAGGCCGACATAGCCGGAAGGCCGCCTGTGTTGTGCACCACACCAGTTAGACCCGCTATACCGTTAATCGCCACTCCCAGTGGGGTCACAGTCATAGAGCCTATGACATTGTTGTCACCGCTGATCACAGTCGCACCAGACATTATAGTGGTCCCCGTAATTACTACAATACCGTTAATAGCACCAAGATTCCCCATACTCGTGATACCCATGGTCACCATTGAACCAGTGATAATCAAGGGAGTCAATATCTGGAAATTACCACTCATCGATATCAGACCAGAGTTTGTTACAGTACCTGCAACAACGAGGTCTCCTGTAATACTGGTCTCGCTGCCGATGTAGGTTCCCGAAGAATCCATCACTATCTTACCGTTTAGAACCGTTATCACTCCGTTACTAATTTTCATATTACCCACGGTTTGCATAGAACCATCAGACACCACTATAGTTCCAGTCCCCTTCATTGTACCACCGTTGATGTTCAGCGATCCGGAAATGCTAACCGGGCCCCTAATGAAGCTCTCTCCACCAATCTCAAAATCGCCCTGCATGGTGGTGTCGCCGTTAACCTCGGTTGTTCCCACGGAGTTTATCTGTTCACCGGTGACTGTGATGGTGTCGCCTATGATGTAGGAGCTGGTGACGTTCATGACCATGCTTCCGCTCGGGATGTTTATCTCACCGTTGGTTATGGTCATGGAGCCGGTGGTCTTCATTGTGCCATCGATGTTCAGAGTTATCGTACCTGCTGTCAAGCCGTTGTTTATGTTCAGGTAGCCTTCAACGCTTATTAACCCCTGCATGTGGTTGTATCCCGAGATTCCGATATCGCCTCGTATAGTTATGTCGCCGTTAACCTCGGTTGTTCCCACGGAGTTTATCTGTTCACCGGTGACTGTGATGGTGTCGCCTATGATGTAGGAGCCCGTGGCGTTCATAACCATGTGGCCATCCGGAATACTTATCTCACCGTTGATTATGGTCATGGTTCCTGTGGTTTCCATGGTGCCGTCGATGGTTAGGGTTAGTGTACCCGTTGTCAATCCGTTGTTTATGTTCATGTCGCCTTGAACAGTTACCAAGTCCTGCATGTAGTTGTATCCCGAGATTCCGATGTCTCCGGTTATGGTTGCGTCACCGTTGAAATCAACCTCTCCCGTAACCCTGATACCGTTGTTGCTTGTTATGAATGAGCCCGTGGCGTTCATAACCATGTTCCCATCTGTTATGCTTATCTCACCGTTGCTTATGCTCATATCTCCATCAGTCACCATTACTCCTTCTAGGCTAAGCTGGGCTACGTTCACGTAACCCTGCATGTAGTTGTATCCCGAGATTCCGATGTCTCCGGTTATGGTTGCGTCACCGTTGAAGTTAACCTCTCCAGTAACAGTGATCGTGTCGCCTATGATGTAGGAGCCGGTATCGTTCATAACCATACTTCCGCTCGGGATAATTATCTCGCCGCTGGTTATACTCATGTCCCCATCGGTCACCATCACTCCTTCTAAGCTAAGAAGTGGGGCTCTAATATCCACATTACCCTCCATGTAGTTGTATCCCGAGATGCCAATATCTCCCGTTATTGAAGAACTTCCAGTAATCTCCATTATGCCGGTAAAAGTTATACTGCCTATAATTGAAGTGTCTGAAGCGTCATAGATGTAGATTCCAGTGGAGTTCATCTCCATTATTCCTTGTAGAATACTCATTTTCCCGCCGTCTATGCTCATCTCGCCGTCTGTTATCATATAGCCGTCTGTGAGTGTTAATTCTACGTCTCCGGTCATTGTGCCATCATTTATGTTTAGGGATCCAGATACGATTAGGGGTGAAAGCATTTTACTGTACCCGGAAACACCTATGTCGCCTTGGACGGTGATATCTCCATTTAGTAGCATGTCTCCTTCAAATGCAAGTGTGCCTTGTGTTATCTTGTTCATATTCCTGATATCTGAGAAGCCAGATGTTGAGATGCCACCATTCGTAATAACGGCAGAGTAACTGTTACCAAAACCAGTTACGTTCTGACCTGTGGTTGAAACATACATTCTTGCCGTCGGGTAACTGGGACTGTTCCAAAGAGTTATTGCGGCCTGTGTGTCGTTCTTTAGAAATTTGTAGGTAATGGATTGACTTGAGTTCATGTAAACATAGGTGTCATTGAGAACCATTACACCACCTGCTCCGCCGCTAGTTCCTACAGCGAACCAGTCTCCCCGGGACTCAAAAACCGTTCCTCCTCCGAATTCAAGATATCTTGCCGGCGTGTTTCCCATGTCTAGAATTTGTTGACTGAGATCAACTCGAATAGGAATAATAATAATCCAGATGGTGATGGTGGGGAATTCTTTGTTCATTGCCATCTGAGTTATGTTAACTTCTCCGTTGTAATTTGCCTTGGACCACGAAGGATCACCCCACAGGTTGATGGAGATGTGTACTAGTCCGTAAAAGGGAACATTCATAGTCATGTTGAGCCAGTCGTGATTTATCCAAACCTCTAAATCCAGTGTTAACGGTAGTCCCATGAACGAGATGGGAATGTCCACACCGAGTATGTGGAGTTCACCGCTATGTACTTTGATGGTATTACTGTTTGGAATTATGAGGTCGTTTGACTGATTGTTCCAGTCTCCTATATAGCCGCCCCCATAGGATTCAACGTACTGGTAGTAGTTTGTTATGTTAAAGTAGACCTCACTTCCTGTGTTTTTGTTTCCGACGTGGAGGGTTCCATTAGCGGTGTTTACTGCGGGCGAGGTGCTGTTTCCTAGTATTGTTATGCTTCCTCCTGATTTGCATGGTGCTCCTAGCTCGATTTTATCTCCTGTGAGGGTCATTGTTCCAGTGGCGAAGAGGGGCGAACCGAGAATCACTTGCTGAGCGTTTGAGAGGGTTAGGTTTCCGTTTAGTATACTGTCGCCAGTTACGGTCATGCTTCCAGTAAGAGACATGCCGCCACTGCTAGGGCTGTTTAGGGTTGTTGTCAGTTTTGTATTGGTTGATATGCCTCCATTGGATAGGATATCGTTGGAGTTTATACTATTTGGGTGCAGGGGAGCGATGGCTTGGACTTGGCTTTCCGTTAGAGGTAGAGCTAGAAAACAGGTTAAAAGCAGAATTGCTGGTAGCAATATCAGAATGTGTTTGGTTTTTCCTCTGAAGAGCTTTGTTTTTCCCTTGTAACGTGGTGTGTACTTGTTTTTCCCTTCCACCTTTTTCTTCTCCTTTTTTTCCTATTTGGTATTTTCACTGAAACAATTTGCTGTTTTTTGAAGTTTCATTAGAGCCGATAATTAGATTATCCGCGCTCCTCCTCTTCTCAGAGTTTTTTCAACTTTTATATAGTTTTGACGCCTTTTTCCTATTTAAAGCTTTTGAAAAAATGACTTATTTTTACGGCAAATAACCTACATCAACACGAAGACGAAAAAATTTTACTAAAATCTCCACCAAATTATTTTCAAAAAAATAATTCAAGAATCTCATCTTTCCATAAAATTGAAGTACTAGTTGCGTTTGAAAGGTTAAGAAAGTGTCTCATACTCCTGATGTGAGGTGAGTTTTTGAACATATCCATTATTGGAGTTGGATTAACTGAGATCAAATCACACTGGGATGCGGATTCAGCCACACTCGCCAATCGAGCTATAAGAGAAGCTCTCAGAGATGCTAACCTAGAAGCAAAAAACATAGATGGTATTGTAACTACCCCTCAAGGATACTTCACCGACGCTAAAGATATCGACCGATTCGCCCCCCAGAGAATGGGGGAATATCTAAACCTCAATGCTAAGGTGCAGGCCGCCATTGATATTGGTGGGATGAGCAGCCTAGCCGCCGTAAAGTACGGAGCCTACGAAATACTGCTGGAAAAATGTCGCACAGTTTTAATCTATGCATCAGAGAAACTTTTAACCCGGGACACATTCGATATCTCACGGCACATATACCTCACATATATTGTTAATGGACTCTTCGGACCCTACGACCGCAGATACGGTGTGATGAGAGCCGCCCCCTACTACGCTATGGCCACCCAGAGATACATGCACGAGTACCACATAACAAAGGAGCAGATCGCTCAGGTACCAGTGGTTCTAAGAGAAAATGCCTCCCTGAATCTCCGAGCCCAGTTCCGGGAACCCATAACAGTGGAAGACGTCCTAAACTCCAGACCGGCCTGCCCACCTCTAAACCTTCTAGACTGCTGCCCGGTTTCCGAAGGAGCAGCTGCAATAATTCTCGCAGACCAAAAAACCGCAAGAGAAATAGGACGAGAGGAGTGCTATCTGGCGGGTATAGGAGAAGCACATGACCCCACAAGCTTCTTCCCCATTTACCAATCAGTCACCGAAATCCCCTCTCTTAGAAGAGCCACCCAAGAAGCTCTAAAACAAGCAAAAACAGAACTCAAAGACTTAGATGTAGCCGAGGTCTATGGGCCCTTTAGCGGAACCGAACTTATGGTATACGAAGAAATGGGATTCTATAAAAGAGGAGAAGCCCCAAAAGCGGTAGAAGAGGGACGCACAAAAATAAGCGGAGAAACCCCAGTAAACCCCTCCGGGGGAAGACTATCCTTGGGGCACCCACCCTACGTCACGCCCCTGGCAGAAATACATGAAATCGTGACCCAACTAAGAGGAGAAGCGAATAAAAGACAGGTCCAAGATGCAGAGACCGGGCTGGTGCACGCAGAGCACGGAATGATGAATGGAAATATGGTAGCAATAATAAAAAGGAGGTAGAAGGAGTGGAGAGATTCTTCCAAGAATTGCAAAACAGGAAATTTAAAGTTCCAAAATGTAAAAACTGTGAAAAACACATATATCCGCCAAGAGATTTTTGTCTCTTTTGTAGCTCCAAAAACCTGGAATGGGTTGAAATAAGCGGAGAAGGAACACTATACGCTTACACAATAAATGCGGGAGGAATACAATTCCACAACGAAACCATAGGAATAGTAGAATTAAAAGAAGGTTTCAAAATCCTAACATACATAGGAAAACCAATTCAAGAACTAAAAATCGGACAACCAGTAAAACTTGAATACACCGAAATAGAAACCCAAGAGGGAAAATTAACACTCCACAAATTTACACCACAAAACTAAACAGATCCATACCACTTCCTCGCCAAAAAAAGGAGGGTTTATGGTTATTGGGGAGCTTTTAATTCTTTTCCTCTTGTCTGTTTTAGGGCTTTTTCTTGTACAGTTTAAGAGTTAGGGTTGCTATCAAGAATGCTCCCGCACCGCTGAGGACGCCCAAAACTGGGAGGATTGTCTGCTGAGAATAGGTGGAGAGCTGGTTTAAAATGGCTAAGCCTAGAAGAATTATCTCAGAGTTTAAGGAGCCAAAGGGGCCAATCCTATTGTAGAACACGGCTTTATCAGTAAAGTCTACTTCTTCTTGGTGTCCTTCGAATGCCTCAACCTTAATCCGCTCATCACCTACAACCTGCACAACAAGAGTGTAATTTTTGTCACTGACAGTTTCTGGATATGCTCCAACCAAATGGTATATGACTTTACCACTCTCATTGGATACCTCTCTAAAGTCTGGACCTGTAGCGTTGAACACTCCTATTGGTAGAGGTGCTAATACATTTCCTCCGACAGATACAACCATTTGTGACGCATTATGAACATAGTAGACGAGGGCTAGATTAGTGCTGTAGTTCCAGACGCCTGGTTGACTTCCTTCAAGGAACCAGTTTCCACTTAGCCTACCAAGAATGTCATAATCTATCTTTCCGCCTCTGGGTTCACCTATTCTATTAACTTTCTGGTAGGCTTTCTCCTTTAGGCTTTCTTCAAGATAGTCCAGTGGGCAAACTGTGTGCACTTCTACGCCATAACCATAGGTTTCGGGGTGAATGAAGCTTAGTGTAACATCATAATCTTTTGCACCCCAATCTAAGCAAAAGGATCCTCCTGGTTGCTTCTCTGCCCTACCGACGACTTGTCCTGCTTCAACTGGTATACTGACTAGAGTAAATCCTGTTATTTTTCCAGTTTTTTCCAATATCCAGTCCGCTAGGCCTGACATGTGGTAGAAATAGCTATAAAAAGTGATTGTATGTCTTATGCGTAAAGTGTAGTCTTGATAGTTTCCTCCCTCCTGAGTGTTATTGCTAATCTGTGTTATGACTCCTTTTGCTGGTGCAACTATATCGTAAGTTCCGTTTTTTAGTAAAAAGTATATGTGGTCGCTGGGAAAAGTGTGGCTGGGAGGGTTCAAGTTTCCTAGTGGTGTTATGGAATCGTAGGCGTCGTCCTCCAGGGGGATGTGTGTGAAGGTGAATTTTCCTAGGGAACTTGGAATATTTGCATCCATTGTATAACTGTTGGCGGTTGTTTTGAAAAGCAGTAAGTCAGCATTTAGTTGTTGTTTTAGATTATAATTTATTTGACTGAAACCAAATCCAACTAGAAGGATACCGATAATGGCCACGACGATAATCCTTTTACCCGGACTCATAATTTTCAGTCTCCTTTAATTTTTCCGGGTCAAAATGAACGCGTATTTCGTGAGTTTTGTGGATGGGCTGCTCGCTTTTCCCTAGTGATATTGTGTCTAATTTTAAATATATTTTTTTCGATTTGCTCTTTTGTAGAATTTATTGGTCTTTTTTAATATTTTTATCGATAAATTTAAAAATTTATTTTATAAATTAGTATGAAATGCTGAATATTTTGTACATAAATAATGTTTAAAACGTAAATTTGTGCAAAAATGGTTTTAACCAAAAAATTTAAAATTGGTCTTTTTTAAATAATCTTCGTAGGGGACTAGTGATTTTCTGAAAAAATAGGTTGACTAGCTTTCTTTAAGGAGGGTTTGTAAATGAGTGTAGATGCCGCAAAACACGGGCAGATGCCTAAGCAAATACACTTACTGTATGAGACAATTTTACAAGATTATCGCAGAATTATTGGAGATGAATTTGATGAAAATTTTGCCAACGTTTTGGAGCATCTGTCAACTAGTTTTGAAACTACTGAGGAGCAGATTGGTGCAGAGACAAATATGCCTTTTAAGGAGATTAGGAGGATTTTGTACAAATTGTACGATCTTCGCATCGCAACTTATCGAACGATCCGAGATCCCCATACGGGATACTTCTCATTTTTGTGGAAACTACTTCCCCTAAAGTACAGTTTTGCAACCTTCAAGCATAAGGCTTTACTAACAATTAAAAAATTAGAGGAAAGAATAGAGTATGAGAGAAACAACACTCTCTATCATTGCGGAATGAATAGATGTCCCAGGCTCAGTTTTGACCAAGCTGTGGAAGCAAAGTTCAAATGTCCAATGTGTACAAAACCTCTGCAATTGGTAGATAATGATAAGATCGTAAACTCTTTGAGAAATAAAATTCGGGAACTAGAAAAAGATGTGGAGAACATTTCTAAAAGTCTCTCCGAGAATGGGTTTGCTATTTCCTAATTTCCGAAAAACCAAAATTTATTTGTGAAAATTATGGGGTAGGGGGAACTAGGGGCATTAGTTAAACGGTTGTAATCTTTTGTTTTCCACAATACTTATGTGATTAAGGGAATATTTTTTTCTGAGGGAACATTAAATGTCTAGAGTTGGAAAAATATTGCAAAACAAAGAAAGGAGAAGAGTAACATTAAATTCCTCGTTGAACTCAATTATTAATGAGCTAGCAAAAATGGGGGCGTTGAAAATCATACTCTTCGGTTCACTTGTTAAAGGCGAAGTAGACGTTTATAGTGATCTGGACCTATTAATAATTATGCCTAATAGTAGAAGTGGGAAGCAATGGATGAGGCTAATATACGGAAGCTTGAGCCGAGAGGTGGCGTCCGACTTAATAGTCTACAATGAGGAAGAATTTGAGGAAAAACTTCCAATAAGCAGATTTCTGCAAAGCATAGTAAATTCGGGTAGAGTGGTTTATGAAAAAACCGATTAAAGAGGAATCGTTGAGATGGTTCACTCATGCAAGGGACGAGTTTGAAGATGCAGATGATCTGCGAAAGAGGGGAAGATTCTACCTTGCGCTCTTCCATTTTCAGCAAGCAGCAGAAAAAGCTTTGAAAGCATATCTCTACTCGAAGCTCAAATCTGTTGAGGTGATTTATATACGTTCTATAGGGGGGCTCTCCGCAATGGCACTCGAAATAGACAAAGATTTCGAAAAAATTATAGTTGCTAAGAAACTAGACATATATTACCTTCCCACCCGCTACCCCAATAGTCTTCCAGGAGGAGTCCCCTCAAGATATTTCGATGATCCAAAGGAAGCAGAGGAAGCAATGCAACTTGCGAAAAGCGTCATTGAGCTAGTGGAAAAAAAAGTTAAAGTAAGGAGAAATTTTGAGTAAATTTTATGAATTCAATTTTTTTCTAAATTAAGCAACCGCTCTGATAATTGCTTTTTTCACACTTCTATGAAATCTACCTCCTTTTTAAAGAAGGTTCTAATCTCATACTTCCGAAGTATCTCTATGAGTAATTCCTCCTCTCTCTCGGAATCCTCCAAAGACTTCTCACCTGGTTCCTGCCAGAAAACAGCTATTTTCTCCTCCTCAAAATCTTTAATACCCTCGGTGTCGATTTCTGGACCTTTAAAAAACCAATATCTTTTTGTTGTAATTTTAGGGGGGTGTTCCTTAGTTAAAATCTCATGAGCTAATAGTAGGCTGCCTAATGCTTCTTCAACCGTTTTAGTGCTAAACTGGTGTTTAACTTCAATTAACCAAGTCTTTTTCTCAGAATAATCAACCAGTATTAGATCTATCCTTTTTTCGCCCAGGTTTCTCGAAATTTTAAATTTGATGTTCTTGAATATTTTTGCATCTTTTGTAACTATTCTGTCCATCATGTAGGATGCGAAAGCATCGACCAATGGGGATCCAAACCAGAGACTGAAAAAGAAAATCCAGAAAGCCAATTTTTTCACCCTATTTAAAAAAGATTTATAACTATTTAATATCTATCCATATAGTTTAAAGGGAGGTTTTTGGTGTGGTAATTAGTGTACATGCCCATTTAGCTCACAAGGATATGTGGTCTGATACTTTTTGGGATTTTATAGCGGATAATTACGCCAAGTCCTTAGGCGTACCCAAGGAAGTAGTGGCTAATCAGATGCTGCCCCAATTCTGGGGGTCCAACGCCGAAGTATTCGTTGGAGTGATGGACGCGGCAGGCATTGATAAGGCTTTGGTTATGGGTGTTGACTGGGGAATGTCAATCGTGGGTGAAGCCAAATGGTCAGTGGAAGAAATGAACCAGTGGGTGGCTAAGCAGGCGGATGAATACTCAGACAAACTAGCTGCTCTCTGCGCCATAGATCCCCGTAGAGGAGAGAGGGCGGTTAAACTTTTAGAAAAAGCCGTGGAAGAATGGGGAATGAAAGGACTCAAGTTCCACCCCACCGCCGGTTATTACCCCGATGACCGTAAATACTTCCCGCTCTATGAGAAGTGTGTAGAACTCGACGTGCCCCTCTACTCACACACCGCAGCGGTAATTTCTGCTCCCATGGAATCCAAATATGCGGATCCCATATATTTGGACAGTGTTGCGGCAAACTTTCCGGATCTGAAAGTAGTTCAGGTTCACTTCGGCGGATTGAACTGGACTCTTAAAGCAGCGGAAATAATGACTGCTCGACCCAACGTTTACGCTGAAATCTCTGCCCATCAGGTAGCTGCTGCAGGTATTCCTCAGTACTGGTTAAGCACTTTAAGAAACCTGCTTAATGTTCCTGCTCTGCTGGGGTCTCCTCTTAAGGATAGGATAATGTTTGGCACCGACTGGCCTTACCTCTTGACAGTGATGGGTGACGATGCCTGGGTTAACTGGGTCAAAAACATTCCAGAAAAAGCAAAAGAGTACGGTTTAAAATTCACACAGGAAGAAATCAACAAAATTCTAAGCGAGAACGCTAAGAAAATACTCAAACTATAAAACGAATCCTAGTTTATCTTTCCTCTATTCCCTTTTTTTGGTTTGATTACAGGTATTTATTATATGTTAATTTAAGCTCTTACTGTACGATGACCACTAAACTCTGAACACTTTTTCCCTCTTTATTGATTAGTTTTACTATCTCATTTAGGTGCATCGTGATCTCATTGTTTTTAATATCCCTAATGGTACCATCTGGTTCCGCTACATTCACGTGCAGCTCCGGGTTCATCTCGTAGCGGGTTTCTCCATCATAATTGAAACTTTTTATCAGGTCTAACTCAACCATGGTCTTCAGGTTATTAAATACGGTGGAACGGCTTATATTAGGATACCTTTTCTTAATAGCGTTGTATACTTTATTGAATGAAGGGTGGTATTTCCCTAACTCTCTAAGTATTTTAATCAATTCGAGCCTTTGTGGAGTGATCCGCATTCCGTGTTTCTTTAATTGTTTTTCCATAGTATCACTTTTCCATATTACATATGGTGGGGCTGGATAAAAATTTATTTGTACAATAGGTTTAAATAGAACTAAGTTCTTTTTAGAACTAAGGTGAAATAAATTGGGAAAAGTAGGAAGGGAAGTAGTCGAAAAGGCAGGAATAGACGTCGACAAGCTCTTAAAAATGCTGGTTAAAGCAGCATCCGCCGAATTCACCACATACTACTACTACACTCTGCTAAGAGCTCACGCCACAGGAACAGAAGGAGAATCCATAAAAGAAATCATAGAAGACGCTAGACTGGAAGACAAACTCCACTTCGAAACACTAGTCCCGAGAATCTTAGAGCTGGGAGGAGATCTCCCCCGGGATATACGGGAATTCGCCGATATGGCAGCCTGTAAAGACGCTTACCTGCCAAAAGAAGAAACCGTTAAAAACCTATTAAACGTCTTAGTGGAAGCTGAGAGATGCGCCATAAGGGTGTACACCGAGATATGCAACTACACTTTTGGCAAAGACCATAGAACATACGACGTATCACTAGCCATACTGCATGAAGAAATAGAGCACGAAGCCTGGTTCGAAGAACTATTAACTGGAAAACCCTCAGGACACTTCAGAAGACGAACACCGGGAGAAGGCCCATACACCCAAAAATTCAGACACATAGGTTAAAACAGCAAATTTATATTCCACTTTCTCTTTTTTTCTTTTTATTATAATTAATAAAAGACAGAGACTTGCGTTGCTGATAAAATGTATTGGTTAATTCTTTTTTGGTTTTTATATGAGCAACAGTTCAACCAGAATTTAATAATATGGGGATCTTCAGCAAGTCTTATTGCGGGTCTCGCTACCGGGTTTGGATGCACACCGCTTTTATTCATTAGAACGGTTTCTCAGAGAGCATTGGATACCATGTTGGGTTTTGCAGCCGGGGTAATGTTGTCTGCTTCATTCTTCAGTCTGATACTACCTGCTATTGATATCGGGGGAATCTGGATGGCCATTGGGGGAATTGTGTGCGGAGTAGTCTTCATCATAGTGGTGGACCGTTTAGTTCCCCACCTGCATGGTTTAACAAAGATGAAGAAACCAACCCCAAAACTTAGGCGGGTATGGTTACTCATTCTTGCCATAGCCATCCACAACTTTCCAGAAGGGCTTTCGGTGGGCGTGGGTTTTGGAGCCGGAGAAATAGGTGCAGGCTTGGCACTAGCCATAGCAATCGGACTTCAAAACATGCCCGAAGGTTTAGCGGTGGCTCTACCGTTGCTGCGCGAAAATTATAGCAAGTGGAGAGCCTCGGGATACGCAACCATGACCGGCCTTGTGGAACCGGTAGGAGGAGTAATCGGCGTCTTAGTGGTGAGTATTGCTCACCAGTTTTTACCCTTCGCACTCGCCTTTGCAGCAGGAGCAATGATTTGGGTGGTAAGCGACGAGATGATTCCAGAGAGCCACTCAAAAGGATTTGAGAGGGAAGCCACCATAGGAGTAATTATAGGTTTCTTAGTAATGATGATCCTAGATAATATTCTGGCTTGACACTCCCCTCGAATAAATTCGGGGGATTCCTGCTTCTGGGTGTTCATTGGTCTTATGTTCATGGCCCTTTTAGGCTCCCAATTCATTCTATCCCACACAAGAAGCAGGGGGTGTGCCATCACCCCGATGGCTGTTCCTTCACCGTGAAGGTTCGCCATGTTTATGACGCCCACGGCGTCTATTCGGCCCCTCATGGGGGCTGTGTCTTGTTTAGCCTCTTGAAGCCCAAGCCAAACTCCTCAGCTACCGACAACTATTAACATACTCTATTTCAAATAAATTTTTTGAAGGTTTATCCCAGAGACTGAAGTCTGGGGCTTTCCCGCCAAAGATTCCTGTAAAGATTTGAAATTATAATATTAATTGGTTTATTCTCGTGGATTTAAAATCAAAGAAAAACCGTATAGAATTTTAAAAAAAATAAAAAAGAAATATTTTCTAGTTTTTTACTTTCAGCCGTTAGATTTGGCTACGCTGTTTTTCCTTTTATTATCATGTTATTGCTTAATGCGTAAATCCAGATTACTAGTACTAGGAGCATGAGCCACTCTGGAATGGCACCGTAAAGTTTTGTAAGAATGCCCAGAATCCAGCCACCCACAAATTCGAAATAGCCAATCCACTGGACAGTATTTGAGAACACTGTGGACGAACGCATAGCGTAGCTCAGAATTCCAGCCGCTAGGGCGATGAGCATCCAGAACAGTATTGAGAACAGGTTGTGCTGAAACGATGCCACCTCGGAAAAAACACCAATCCCAATCAGTGCAGCGCCAGCAACCACTCCTATTAGAACACCAATCTTGGAAGTCCTAGAATATCCTAAAGATCCAAGTAGTGTTGGAAAGAACAGAAAACACAGAATACCGGTTATTATCAAGCCCACGTTAAACATGAAGGATGTGGGGCCTACTCCAAGATCGCTTATAGCCTGAGTGGTCCAAGTGTATCCGAAATTAGGGACTGGAACCCAGAATCTAAAACCCAGCTTGACCGCATAGGGCATAAAGGGAGATGCACTAGTGTATAGAAACACCGCGCCCAAGATACAAATTACAGCGATGCTTATCGCCACAAAACCAATGATTCCGCCAATAAGAAGTAACGGCACTCCCATAAATGTAGTAGATTTCTCACCGGCCATAATAATCACCAAATTACAAAATACACACCTCTAACCTATTCAACACTTGACTAATTATATTTTTCTGTTAAAAAACTTTCAATCTCCGTAGCTGGAGAACGGTTTTTGCAAGGGTTGTATCATTTTTTGCGCCCTTATGCGGAAGGTGTGGGGCGCATTTTTCAGCCGGTGAGTGGTCT
>NZ_JBRAKS010000061.1:0-14890 GCF_052745115.1 Candidatus Jordarchaeum sp. | reverse complement strand
GCTCACCAGCCAAAACCAGTTTTAATAACCTATTTCATTTTCAAATACTGAAACCAATAACCAATATACGATTACAAATCTTAAGAATATGTTTATCCAAAAAATGGATCATTATTTAATAATTTTAAAAACTAAGATCAATCCCACTTAAACCATCAATATTTAGTTTATCTTGTGAATACATTAGAAAGATGATATTAATTTTAAAATGCTAATCAAGTTTTTTGGATTATGTCATAATATCACAGTAAAATTAATCAATACTTCTGATATATTGAAAAATACTATCCAAAATTTATTTAAAACTCCTATTACGTAATGTCTTTTTGAACCTAAACCTTATATTTGTAAAAGTCTTTATTTTTCTTGACAATGCATTGATGGAGGTTAAGTATGTCATTCTCTAATGACGAAAAATTGGAAATAGCTAAAACATTTTGTCTCGCCACAATTGTTAATGGTTACCGGTTTGCCCAAAATATTGGAAATGAAAAAGAATACGCTACAGCACAGGGGATTAACGCCGCACATAGTGTCAAAAGAACTTTTGGAAATGATAAAGAATACGCCTTGCGCTACATTCTAATGATAGGGACATCGTTGGGCGTTCCACACCCTAAAGAAGTAAAGGGTAAAAAATTTGAAGCAGAGTGTGACCCGGAAAACTGTGGATACTACTGCACAGCGAGAATAAACGGTGTAACGAACTTTTGCCCCGACTTTTGTGAATCATTTATGAAATCTTACTGTAACGAGTTTGGTATATCGGTGAAAATTGAGCCTCCAAAAAATGGAAAGAAGGGAAAAATTGAATACAAAATTGGATAATAGCCTGTAAAAATATAAGAATAAGTAATTTTTTATTATTTTCAATATTTTTGGTTCACTACGTATAAATATTTTGTAGTAGTGTAACATAATTTTTATATAGAGGTTTCACCTAAATTTTATTAAAATATTATTCAGAATTTATGCATCTCTGGGGTAATAGATTTGGCAGATGCAAGCAGCGAGAATAGCGAAATTTGTAATGAGCCACGAATCGAATTGGAAGAACTCATTACTTCTATCTTGGTTAAATCCGGAATGAGCCTCCAAGACGCAGACACTTTATGTTGTAAGTTAAAGGCCTTCTCACCCAAATATCATAGTATGATTTTAAAATACGCAGGATTTCCTACAGAACTTCAATCCACTGTATTATCTCTCTTAGAAAAGCAAGATAAAACTGAAAGGTTAGAAGAGGATCAAAATCCGGAAACTTGTACTGAGCTTTCTCTAGAGGAACAAGATATTGCCAGTATCGACAATCAAAGCGATTCCCTAGAGCCTGTAGTAAATGAAGAGCTTCAAAAGATGGGAAAGACACTAACTGAATCTACGGTGGAAATAAAGGATACCGTGGTGAAACCATCTGAAGAAAAAATTGAAGAAATAACAACAGACGAATCGAATATAATTACAAATGAAGAAATAACAACAAGCACAATCCAAGAAGTAGAAGAGAAGAAACCCGTTATTAAACAAAAAATTTCGCAAGGATATGTTCCACTAGAAAATGATATTGAAAGCAAAAAAGAGATGCAAGAAGTATTGCAGCAGATAGAAAAAAGCTTTAACAAAATGATTTTAGAGGAACAAGAAGAAATAATACCACGTTACATCACATTGAAAACATTCCTCTGCAAAGAAAAAAAAGAAATGGATTCCTCTTGCATAAAATGCCTTATAAATAATAGCATTGACTGCCCATTATTTAAACCCTAAAAATAAAAATAAAAATAAAAATAAAAATAAAAAATAGTTCAAAGAAAAAAGTTCTCAAAAAATATTAAAACATCTCCCAAATTTTTTTAATCCAACACTAAATGAAACTCGAGAGCTCGAAAGCACTTCCAAACATATTTTCATATGATTCTTCCCCGGTAATGGGCGTATTTTAAAATTTAAATTACTTTTTCATCTATAAATTTATTAAGTTTGTAAATTATTATTTTTCGTGATGTTATATGCCTATTATTAGTCTTTCTATCAACGATAGTCTCTTGGAAAAGTTAGATAAGGTTTTGGAGTATAGGGGATATACTAGTAGATCTGAGGCTCTCAGGGATTTTATTAGGGATATTGTTGTTGAGGCGGAGTGGGCGAAGGGAACTAGTGAGGAAACTATTGCAGTTATTATGGCGATTTATGATAAGAGTGTTCACCGTGAACCTTTGTTTAGTTTAGAACATGAATATGATGATGTCATTTATACTCTAATGCACATGCATTTGGATAAGATAAACTGTTTAGAGGTTTTTATAGCTAAGGGTACTTCAAAAAGAATAATGGAGATTATAAGTAAGATTAATCAGATAAAGGGTATGAAGCAGATTAAGTATCTCACCACCCTGGCTGAAGTTTAAGGGATGCCATCATTTTTTATTTAAAAAAATCATTAAAAAACTCCTAGTTAAGTCTTAAATCGGGAAGAGTGGTTAATCTTTACCCAAGTTTTTAGCATATTTTTATTAATAAATGGAAAGATTTTTATATATTTTTTATTAAAAATATTATAAAAAGTTAATAATGGTGAAGTGTATGGCCCACATACATTTACCCGACGGTATTATTCCACTTGAATGGGTTGCCACATGGTTTGTAATAACTGCAGGAATACTGGTCCTCAGCCTCTACATGATAAGAAGGAAAGGGGCTTCTCAACGGCAGATTGTACTATTTGCGCTTCTCACAGGCCTTCTATTCATAATAATGCAGATACCTATTCCAACACCTCTCGGAGGAACGCATCTAAATTTCACACCCTTGGCAGGTATACTAGCGGGTCCATGGTTTGGAGCAATAATTGTATTCTTAATAAACATCTTTAGTGCCGCCATAGGTCACGGCGGGGTTACGGTCATAGGAGCGAACACGACAGTCCTCTTTGTTGAAGTCGCTGTGGCGTACGTTATATATTTAGGTTTGAAACGTTATTTTGGGAGGAGAGATTTGTGTGCAGGCATAGCTACTTTCACGGCTCTCATTCTTGGTACTTTTCTGGCGGTTGTTATTATTACCTTCTCTGGTGGTTTCCAGCAATTTCAAACCGCACTAATTAACTTCATGCATAATCCTTTGATTCCTCTTCCGCAAATATTTCCACACGAACTAGAACCTATAGGAAACATGCTCTTGGGATGGCTCATCGAACCGATTTTCGGCCCAATTATGCAAATCAATACCTATTATGCGGTTTTCAATGCAATCATAGCTAGTACAAACGCGTTCAGCGCTTTTCTGGCTGCTATGCTGCCTGTTAACACTATTGTTGCGGCTATAGAGGCAGTAATAACAGCAATAATTGTCGAAACTCTAGGTAGATCAAGACCGGACATTCTGGAGGAATCAGTGATAGTTGATGAAGCTTTCGATTAGTAGAGAAGGTGACATACTGTTTAGAACTTCACATAAGACGACTATCCAACTTTGTTTGAGTGGTTTGACCACTCATTTTTTATTTAGTATGTGGTAAGATTGTCAGAGTTAGGAGATGTTTATATTGGAGTTGCATTCTTTGCTTCCCAATCCTATGATTATTGATTACTGCTCAACTAAAGACACAGTACTACACAGATTACACCCTGTTGTTAAGCTTGTTTTTTCTATTGCTATGGTTTTAGCTATAGTGTATCTTCAGACTCTTCGCTTAATCTTAGTTTTATCAGTTTTAGTTTGGATAATGTTTGCTATTGCAAGGTTGCCCCTTGGAAGACTGCTTATCTGGAGTGCTATACCCACATTCTTTGTGGTGTCGATTGTGATATTTCTACCTTTTATTGGATATGGTTGGGAGTACATTCTCACAGTTGTGGTTAAGGGGATAACTGCAGCTTGGTACATTTTCTTACTCATTCTATCAACTCCCACCATGAGCTTGGGAAAGTACGTGTCTCGAGTTCTTCCTTCTTGGCTTTCTGACGCGTTCTTACTATCTTTAAGATATATTTTCTACTTTTTTGGAGAGGCTCAGAAAACGTTTATAGCGGCAAATGCGAGGCAAGGAGAAGGGATTCCGTGGAGTAAAAAGATCAAACTTTTTGGATCAATGATAGTTAATCTAATTTTAAAGGGATATGATAAGACAGAAACAGTGTATGTTGCTATGAAGTCGAGAGGCTATACAGGTCGTATGAGGCTCGTTTCGGATGAAAGGTTTAGGTTACGAGACCTAGCATACCTTTTTCTGGCTGTATTGATACCTTTAGTTCCTATATATTTGGAAATGGTGATGGTGTTATGACTATTGCTATTAGAATGGAAGACGTGAAACACAGGTATCCGGATGGAACGCCCTCACTATATGGAGTGGATTTGAGTATAGAGGAAGGTGATTCGGTAGCAGTACTGGGAGCTAATGGTTCCGGAAAAACCACTCTTCTTTTACACTTGAATGGCACCCTACACCCCCTTGAAGGCTCTGTCTATATCTACGGGAAAAAGATTACGAAGAAAAATGTGGATTACGCTAGAAAAAATGTTGGAGTTATTTTCCAAGAGTCCGATGACCAGCTTTTTATGCCAACGGTGATGGATGACGTAGCGTTCGGAGCATTAAACATAAAACCTAAAGAGGAAGCCTTAGAAGAAACAGAGAAGCTCCTTAAAGAATTAGACTTGTACAAGTTCCGAAAAAAGGTTCCACACTTCCTGAGTGGAGGCCAGAAGAAGCTGGTGGCACTGGCGGGCGTCCTAATTATGAGACCAAAAATCCTAGTCATGGATGAGCCAACAGCTAATCTAGACTTTGAAACGAAGAACATGATAATCTCAATCATTAAAAGATTAAAAAAGGAATACAAATTCACTCTAATTTTTACTAGCTTTGATGTACAAATAATTCCAGTACTCGCAGACAAAGTGGCAATAATGAAGAAAGGCAGGGTAATCGCATACGATGAAACAAGAAAAATTTTAACCGATGAAGATTTGCTCAAGCAAGCCGGGGTCGAACCCCCACCATTTGTTCGACTGGCTAAAAGACTCGGATTTGATAGGATACCTTTAACACTAGAAGAGGCGGAAGAAGAATTCCAAAAAATGGGACCTATTTGGGAAACAAAATTGGAACAAAAAATATACGTCAAGTAACAAACAGAAATTGTTTAAACACAAAAAACTAATGTTGTTTGAAACTTAGACGGTTAAAAATGGGTAATCCCCCAAAAAATTAAGTTTTTATATTGCTTCGAATCCCATTTTTCCCGGGTTCATTATATTATTTGGATCTAATGCCTTTTTGATTGCTTCTAGTGCTTTGAATCCGGCTTCTCCGTACTCTTTTCTCATCCATTTCGCTCGGGAGAGACCGACGCCGTGATGGTGAGCGACTGATCCCCCTATTTTGTGGCAGGCTTCTAAGCCTAGGTCCCAGATTTCGATATACGTTTTTAGAGCTTTTTCTCTGTCTGGCTCTTGGTAGGCGAAGATTATGTATATGCTGCCTCCCTCCGGGTAAAAGTGGGAGAAATGGGACATTATGAAGACGCTGGGATATTTTGCGATTATGGCTTCCTTCACGCCGTAGTAGAGGTCTTCCAGCTTGTCCCAGGTTGTGACCACGTCAATGGTGTCAGCGACTAGTCCCATTTTTTGCCGGTCGGGGTGTGGGAAGTACATGTCGTATCTGTGGTTCCACCAGTATTCCGCTAGTTGTTTGTCCACCTCTTTACCCTCGTTTTTGACAACTATTTCCGTTGTTATTTTATCCTCGAAGTCCACGATTTCCTTTACTCCATCAAAGGCCAGAATCAGGTAGCACGCCCCGGGAGGTAATTCAAGTTTTCCCTTTAACGTGAAAACGGTGTCCAGTTCATCGTAAAGTCTTATAACTGCGGGTTTCAGGCCCTTTCTGAAGATTTGTCTCACTGTTTCGAGGCCTGTTTTGAGGTCTTTCATTATGAATGCTTTAAATCTTCTTTCCTCGGGGAGGGGATGCAGTCTTAGGGTCACCTCGGTTATTACTCCTAGTGTTCCCTCGGAGCCTATGAATAACTGGTTTAGATTGGGGCCCGTGGAGGATCTGGGTGTGGTTTTGGTGCGCATGATTTCGCCATTTGGCAGCACTACCTCCATTGAGATTACCATGTCTTCTATTTTGCCATATTTGGAGGACAGGGAACCCGCTGAACGGCAGGCGACAAATCCTCCCAGACAGGAGGTGTACTGGGATGCGGGAAAGTGTCCTGTGGTGAAGCTTGCTTTGTTTAATTCTCGCTCTAGGTCTTCCCCAATTATACCGGGTTGGGCGGTAACAGTGGCAGATATTTCATCTATTCTCAGAATTTTGTCCATTTTTTTAACATCAAGAATTATTCCTCCCTGAACGGGTATGATTTGCCCGCAGGCTCCAGCACCCCCAGCGAAAGGTATAACGGGAATCTTCTTTGTATTAGCAAGACGCAGAATTTTCGATATTTGCTCCTTATTTTCCACATGGACGACGAAGTCTGGTGGAGGTAACATTTTGCCCATATCGATCAGCATCAAGGCTTGGGGCCAAGCGTCTCTGGAGTAGCATATTTTATCAACTTGAGAGATAGAAACGTTATCAGCTCCTACAATATCTACCAGTTCGTCGTAAATCATTTTCTTCACAAAGTCGGACTCCAAGTTTTCTTTCACTCCTAATACACCTAGTTTTATTTGATTCCTATGCTTCTTCTGAAGCCATTAACCGAGATTATTGGAATTGAGGGTGAATGGTTAAAAGATTTATATTTTATTTTTAGTTTTTTCTTTTTAGGTTTACTGTTTAAGCTCCGTATAATCTTTTCGCTAGAAAAACTGTGTAATCGAGGGCTTCTGTTTTGGCTTTCTTCCTGAATAGGGCTTGATCTATTTGTACCAAGCAAAGGGGGCAGGGTGTCACCACTTTTTGAGCTCCCGATTTTTGAATATCTTCTATTTCTTTTCTAACTATTGCCCGGGATATTTGAGGATTGTAAAGATTTAGTAATCCGCCGGCTCCACAGCATCTTTCTGGGTCCTCTAATCTTTTAATCTCCACGTTTGGTAAAATTTCTAAGATTTCTTCAGCGTAATCCGTGGTATATTTACCCACGTGGCGGTCTAGGTGGCATGGTGAGTGTAGGGTGACGCTTACGTGCTCGGGGTGGTTTTTAAGCAGTTTCTCGAATTTTTCTCTTCCAAAATCCTCAATGATGTATTCTATTATATGTTTTACTTCAAAGTCAGCATTATTTCTTTGTCGTATCCCTTCAAGAGTTGCGGTGCATCCGGCACAGGTGGTAACAACCGTTTTTACTCCCAGATTTTCCACTTTCTCAAGAAAGTCTTTTTCTAGCTTATCAACCATTTCCGAGTCTCCCATTAGAATTGCAGGTAGACTACAGCACCTTAATCCAGGAAGCAGCGTGTAATCGACACCAAGTTTTTCCAGCACTAGTTTGGCACTCTCCCTTATTTCCGGGAGAAGGTTGTCGGCTTGGCAACCGGGAAAATAGAGAACCTCAGCATTGGATTTAATCTTATCCGGCATATAGGGAAGCCCCAGCATTTCCAACCTACCCTGGGCACTCTCAACTCTGGCCTCCCCCTCCATTGGTTCAAAGGCTAAGCCGTGCTCTTTCAGGTTTTGCAGCATGGGTTCAAAGCTTTCGGGCACCAGGTCCCTTCTCTGCTCGAAGAGTTTTGATCGGATCAGAGTGACCATGTCTGGTACTGGTACGTTTTTGGAGCAGATTTCTTGGCAGCGTCCACACTGGGTACAAAAGTATACTACGTCTTTTGCTTTCCAGAACTCTCTCACGGTTCTTGAGAGCTCGCTGGTTATGCTTCTGGGACCAGAGTAGGATTCGTGCTTAATAACTTCCAGGATTGGGCAAACCGCTAAGCATAATCCACAGTTTTGACAGGCTTCCACCTTTTTATAGGTTTCATCCTCTTCCGGTTCCATTCTGGTTATATCTTCTTCCTGCAATATTCCCTCTATGTGTTTAATCTCTTTTTCCGGCATATTTTATCATCCTCAACCCTAAGCGTTCAGCCCCACCACGTAACCTGTGGATATAGCCACACCCATTCCGCTCTTCTCCGCCATGTAATTGTACCCGGATAGGATAGAACCGGCGGCATACAAGTTGCTGTACACTGGTTCTCCCTCCCGGGATAAGGGCTGTAATTTTTCGTTAACCTTTATTCCGCTGGAAAAGAGCTGGTGTCCACCCTTTGGAAACACCTCTCTGCTCAGTAACTTTTCCAAGTACACCTCTTCCAAGTTTGAGCCATCACCACTAAAGACCGGTAGATTGAATATTGACTCCTTAAGGAAATCACAGTCTTCCTTTAGGCCTCCACCTAGGAAGCTACCGGAAGCTAAGATGTAGGTGTCGGCTTCGATTTCGGTTATTTTTCGGCCTATCTCCACTTTTAGACTTTTTACAGCTTTGTTATAGTTTGCACCCACAACTTTGTATCCTCTTCGAACACTCGCCCCCGCTTTCTGTGCTGCCTTTTCAAGACGCCTCACAAGTCTGTATCCTGGAACAGACGGGGGAAAGGATATGAGCTCAAAAACTTTTGCCCCCGTGGCTTCTTCTAGGATCTTAAGGTTTTCTTCCGGAGTCTCCAATCCCGCCGTAGGGATGGCGATGTATTCTGAGGATTTTACAATTTTTTGAAGGTTTTGCCCTATTTTTTTAAGCACCTCTGAGTCATCCATTTTTCGGGCGATTTCTATTGCTAGTATGTCGCCCCTTTGTTCCAAGCCGGGAATATCCAAAAATGAGTGGCCCACGGATTTAGGCTTAATTCCAAGACGGGACACTATATCAGAGAAGGATTGGGCGCAAAACTTTGGATTGTAGTCGGGAAACCCCTTCACACCCACGAAGACTACCGAGGAGTCAACGAGATTTTTTAGGTTACCGCCATAGATTGTCGAGGGACAGAGGCACGTGGGTTTGAAAGTACCCAAAAAATTTGTAACCAAGATGTTTTCATCAAGGGAACCCTTAAAATTGACTCCCACAGACTTCATACTTTCAGCGAAATCCTCTAGGGCTTTACGAACAATTTTCTCGGATTCCTGTGCTCTCTTATCTGGTTCGGTTTTTCGCCCCCCACCCAAAATTGAATACGGGTGATTCTTATAACCGCTAGATAAAGCACGTAGCCCCTCGGATGCGGAAGCAAACATGCCATTGGAGGGTGAATATCCCGCTACGTCGATTACGCCGGAGGATTGTATGGTGGCTCCGGAGCCTTTTTCTGCCACTAGGACTTTGAGCCCCTTCTCAGCCGCTTTTCTTGCTGCGGTTAGCCCCGCTGCTCCGGCCCCTACGACAAATACATCCACTTTCATGGCTTAGTCCTCCTTCCATAAGTCGAGGAGATTATCATAGTTTGCTATGCTGGCGTATATCGCCTGGTTGATTTCTTCCTCGCTTACTTGGTCTCCTCGGAGAATTACGCACTTACCCTTCCATCTTTCCTGTGCGAAACCTATAGCGTCCCTGTGTACTTGCTCGGGAGTTAGGTTTAGCTCGTCTGCCATAATGGTCAGGGCTTTATAGTTGCAGAAGGTGCTCTGGCAGGGCCCCATTCCTAGCCTCACTCTCCTGCGGAGGTCGCTCAGGTTAGTTGCGAACTCGGTTCGCAGAGAGTATCTTATCTCAGCCTCGGTTAGGGATTCGCATCTACATACGGTGGACTTGTACTCGGGATTTTCTTGGGCAAGTTTTAGAATTTCTGGTGTATTGGATCCGTGTCTCGTCGCTATCCGGCCCACGGTGTGTGTGGGCATGGTGTACTCCTCAGCCCATAGTTCAATGTCCATATCGCTTTCTGAACCGGGCAGGGGTTCTATGTGGGTCCTACACTCAGCCTCGATACCCAGTTTCTGGCATATGAGGTCGGTCATTTTTTCAGCCATTATGCGGTAGATAACTAGTTTTCCTCCCTCGAAGCTCACATATCCCTTTACTCCGTCGCGCTCCTCATGATCTATGAGTTTGAAGTTGCGGGTCGCATCGTCCTCAGATATCCACCATTCTGGTAGCATGGGTCGCACACCGCAGTATGTTCGGACAACACGAGCATCTCTTATTGAGGGTACTGCCACCTCCATACTTGATATGAGATACTCTACATCATCATAGCTGGTTTCGACATCATCCGGGTCTCCGAAAATATCCCAAGCGGTAGTACCCAGAATTGTTGAGCTAAAGTGGGGAAAGAGATACGCTGATCTGCCGTCCAAGGCGCGGCAGACAACCGCAGTTCCAGTTACTCTACGGTCAAAAACAACATGAGACCCCTTATTTAGTCTAAGAGGCTGATCTATGCCAGCCATTTTTGAAATCCTAGACACCCAGGGTCCCGCACAGTTAGCAACAAACTTTCCGTAAATTTCCTCAACTTTCCCAGTCTTCTTATCCTTTACTTTTACACCTTTAACCTGGTTTCCCTCTCGAATAACATCTATAACTTCAGTATAGTTACGCACATCTGCCCCATGATTCTTTGCAGACAGAGCGTTAATGATACAGAGCCTGAAAGGATCAATAAACATCTCGTCCAGATAGGCGGCTAGAAGTATTTTGTCACTTAGTTTAGGTTCAATTTTTCTCGCTTCCTCAGTACTCAAAAGCATTATGGGACTTGCTCCCCGCTCCGCGGTGTACTTACTGTAATCCGTTTTGCTGGAAGTTCTAGCCTTTAAATCAATTTCATTCACGATTGCGGTAATTATTGGAAGACGGAAAACAATGTGTTTAGCAATATTTTGCAGGTACACCACTTCCTTGGTACACATGGCAACCATTTCCGGCTCATTCAGATACTTAACACCGCCAGAAATCATACCCGCACAGGCGCCAGAAGTGCCGGAACCAAAATCGTTTCTCTCCAGGAGAATGGTTTTCAATCCACGCATAGCACAGTCTCGGGCAGTGCCCGCACCAGAAGAACCGCCACCAATCACAATGACATCATACTCTTCCTTCAAACAAGACATCTCCATAAATTAGAGTAAAGCACAGAGATAATTAGAGAAACTTTATCAGAATTAAACAAGTTTTTTAAACGACCTCCAGTCATTTGGGCGGGAGCCAAACATTAAACTCCCAATTGCTATTAGTTCTTCAATCCTTTAAAAGTTTAATCACAAATAGAAAAAGTAATTCAATCCTTTTCAATTACAACCCAGACTATAGAAAAAGAGGTAGAATATACTAGATGGAGAGAAACCGTTATAAAAAAGGAAACATTATAATTTTTTATTGGATTTTACTTATAGGGGATTAAAATGCGAACAGGGTCGGGCTTGGCAGTGGTGTTTTTTGCCTTTGTGCTGGTTCTTAGTTTTTATGGGGTTAGTAGCACTACGCCCACAAATTTTGTTTGGGGAGTTATGGACTTCCCAGTTGCTTCTTTAAGCTACCACAGTAAGTATGGAATGATGCCAGTTTTGTATAATGTTAGTCCAGGTGCCTTTCCCCTCCTCACGGGTTCTTATAGCTTGGGTGGCTTTCACACTTTTCCCGTCTTTAAGGGTGCAAAATCCGTTTTCCCGGCTCCCGGCTCGTTTAACGGTTACATTGGCTTAGGCCTCAGTTCCTCCAAAGCGGTTAACGTTTCAATATATAGCCAATGGGATTTGATCAGCACATTGGGTGAAGGTGCTCCGCTTTTTACTTTTTACAATGTAACCCGGCTGTACACCGTAGTGCCTTGTCCAGAAGGTTTGCCTCCGGAACTAATGAAAGGCTTTCTGGATGCCCAAGTTTTTCCGTCACCACTTCTCTCAATGACTATTACTGACTCCTTTATTGTTTCTGTTGAAAACAATGGAACCGTTGACGCAGTTGCCACCGTGAGCCCCTTTGTTGTAGGGTTTCAAATTACCATAAACCCCACATACTTGTTCTCCTGGGCTTTCCTTATCTTTTCAGCCTTTTTCACCACACTAACGCTTCTCAGCGAAATCGTTCCGAATGTGACAAGGGAAGATGTCTATGAGCGGAATATTCTTCGTAGCGGCTTTAAACTTGCTCTGCGTGAACCTCTTCAAACAGTGCTCCCATATACCCTCCTTATTATTCCCGCTCCATATCTTCTCCTATATATTTTGGAGGCAGTAAGCAGATTTTCCGCATACTGGGCTCCTTTTATAACATTTTTCGCAATAGTTGATATTCGCCAGATTGGAGCCTTTGTGCCAATCGCCCTTGCAGCCGCCGTCGTGTTGCCCATGTTTCTTATTGCCCATATTGTGGTATACTCTCGAGTGGGTGTAATTCGTTCTCAAGCAGAAGGAGTTAAGGAGCAGGAGCCACTGAGTGCGGGAGTTAATCCCTATATTCTAGTGGGGGGTCTTCTATTAGTTCTAGGATTATACCTGGATTATGTATTTTTTACGCATCTTACGGAGATCTACATGCAACTCGATTTGTATACTCTGGGAAACATTGCTTGGGTTCTAGCAATTTTAATTCCCATTGTGGTTTTCATTATTTCTATAATTTACACTCTTCGAGTTGTTTCCGCTTCAGCTGACCGTGACGAACGAAGTTCAGGAGAGATAGTTTCAGAAATGAGACGCCCCTACTCTAGACTCTTGGGACTTATGCTATTAGATTTTTTCATAATTCTTCCCGTAGGACTCGTTCTCGGTGTCCTCGGTGTTTATCTTCTTAATCCTCTCAGTTACCCTCTGACCTTATTATACTCCCCAGTTGTTGAAAAAAGTTTCACAACACTGATGCTGTCAGGGTCGATAATTTTCGGGGTTCTTGTCAGCTTCTTCTTCACCCTACCCCTAATACTCAACACACTACTTTACTTTAGACTTAAAACAATAAGTAGATATGAGGAGCGAGAAGAGAAAAAGGAACCGCCTTCCTGGTTCGAGGCTTAGAACAGTAACAAATTGAAAACTCCACAATTTTTCGAGAGCCAAAGGAGGCCATTTATTAACAAGCACAGGATACTAGTATCAGACATTTTAAAAATACTAAAAAAGAAGATGGGAGTTGGGTATAGAAAACACTGAAAGATACCTCTTAGTTTAATAATTTTTTCCTATTCTATTCTGCGGCCTGTATTTTTGAAAATCCTGATAGTAGAAGCTCCATAAATTTGGGATGATACTCGTTGTAGATTTTTTGATTCTTGGGATTGGGTTCCCTTGTTTCAAGTATTTTTATCATTGAATCAACAGCGGCTTCTATTCCGCTGTAGCATCCTGTTCCACAGCTAGTCAGTATGGCAGCCCCTACTGAGGTGGATTCGGCTAACTGAGGCACCACCACTTTCTTTCCCACGATGTCCGCTTGTATCTGTCTCCAGAGAGGAGCGCGTGCTCCACCGCCGTCTATGCGTAGCTCTTCAATATTAACGCCCATTCCAGCCATCAGGTCTATCATTCCACGCATCCCGTAAGCGGTTCCTTCCATAATAGCTCTTGCCACATGTCTTCTGGTGTGTGCAAAAGAAAGGTTCACGATCTCTCCTCTAGCAAACATGAACAGGGGAATTACAAACAGTCCTGCTGATCCCGGTTCTACGGTTTCTGCCTGATCCTCAATTATGGCATAAGGATCTATTCCCATGTTTTGAGCTAGTGTTTTTTCCTGATGGCAGAACTCGTCTCGGAACCATTTTAGGATGGCTCCCGTACCAGGTAATACTCCCTCCAGAACCCAGCGATCCTTTAAGACATGGGGTAGTGTGAACAAAATACCTAATGGATCATAGATGGGTTTTTCCAGATTTGCATCCACGAAAGTTCCTGTTCCGGTGGTAGCCTTTGCTATGCCCTTTTTAATTGCTCCTACACCTACACTAGCGCATTGCTGATCCCCTCCACCCACCACCACGGGGGTTCCAGCAACCAATCCGGTATGGTTTGCAGCCTCTTTGGTTATCTCGCCAATAGTGGTACCCGCCTGGTAAAGATCCGGCCACTTATCTACCGGAATTCCGAATTCTTGCGCCATTTCATCGGACCATTTTAAGTTTTCAGGATCGAGTATACCGTATATGGAGTTGGAGTAGTCTGAGCCATAAATTCCGGTGAGCTTGAAGTATATGTAAGAGTCTGTGCTTACAAACTTGTGTGTTTTTTCAAAGATTTCGGGATAGTTGTCCTTTATCCAGTAAATCTTCTGAATGGAATACTTTTGCCCAATTTTTCCTTTCACAGCCTTGAATGAGGGAGATTCTCTTGCATCCATCCAGGTGAGCGCGGGATGGAGGACTTCACCATTTTTATCCACGGGACATATGGCTGCTCTCTGGGTGCATACACCCAGCCCCACGATGTCTTTGGGGTTTATTCTTGATCTTCTTATGGCTTCCCTCATGGTTTCTCCTGAAGTTCTCCACCAATCCTTTGGATCCTGTTCTGATTGCTGGGGGACATCAGCCTTTGTGGGATATTCGGTGTAGGAGGTACCAATTGTTCTGGCTTCCAAATCGTATATAATGGAGCGAGTTCCTGTGGTTCCAATATCTAGAATTGCTATGTATTGACCTCTCTCACCCATATTTTTCACCTCAAATTCTTAATATTTACTTTTTATTTATTACATCGCATATTTAACAATTCTTCTTAAAAATACTCACAATGAGGGAAAATTGTGATACTTAAGGAAATTTTCTCTTTTAGGGTTAAAAAAAGGAAGATTATATAAATGTGTTAAGCCTAATAGATGGTTTAAAACTAAAGGGAGAGAGAGTATTTGAGTGAATTATGGAAACGCAAAGATGGTAAAACCAAATGGCAAGAAAATGAAATCCCTTATCCCCGTATGCATACAACTTATCCCGAATTCATTATTAGAGCCGCAGCGTTCCTTTTTACCAATATCGAAGGCTTGCCGGG
>NZ_JBRAKS010000060.1:0-14938 GCF_052745115.1 Candidatus Jordarchaeum sp. | reverse complement strand
CGGGGAAACTTGTTGAGCAAAATACAAGCATATATTTCCCGTATACGGTAAAAAAAGAAGCTTTCAGGTTTTTATATTAACTTTTACCGGAATTCCTCTAGTTACTGATTCTGTGACCGTGCAGTAATTTCTGAATATCGCAATACAGCGGTCTTGCTTTTTAGAGGGCTCCTCTTCCTTAAACTGGGGATTAAGGGTCACGTCTAATCCGGTAACTCTTAGGTAACCCTCCACACGCGATATTTCTGCTCGAGCAGTAACAGTAAGACTGGCTAATTCGGCTTTAACCTTGGAGGCACAGAAGACAAAAGAGGAAGCCAAGCATGACCCAACTGCTGCGGTAAGCATATCATCAGGAGCAGGCCCTTCATCACCGCCACTCTGAGTTTCCGAAGAAGCGTCAACGAACAGGTTGTGTTTACCGCGTATATTAACATCAAATTTCAAACCGCCCATCCATTTGAGTTTCACATCTGTACTCGTTTTTGCCATATAAATCAGTCCCCTATAATTTCAAGAAAAATTATGAAATAATAAGTATGCAAATCCAATACTTTAGAATAAGACAACAATTTTTGTATATAAAAATATTTTCAGAAATCTATCAACATCCAAAAAGCAATGACCATAAAGCCTAGATTACTAATATTTTATTTTTGATTATCTTGAAACAATGTTTACGAGTTTATTCAATATTGAATGAATTCATGCAATTTTTTTATAAAAAAATGGGCAAAGTGTATTAGAAATTACTCATATTTTTCCAAATTCTATATTAGCTTTCGTTATACATAAATACCTAAAAAAATATATATATTAAAGATTATAAAATCTTTGTAAAATTCTAGTTTTGGGGTTATATAAATGTGGAGAGGAAATATTGAAACAATGCCAAGAGTAAACCTTACAAAACTCCAGGAAGACAGCCTGAAGAGACAATTAAAATACGTGTACAATAATACCAGATTCTACAATAAAAAGTTCAACGAAGCTGGAATAAAGCCAGAAGACTTGAAAAGTCTGAGCGACCTAAAAAAATTCCCCTTAACCACCAAAGAAGATATGAAAAAAGAGGTTACACCAGAAGATCCCTTTGGCGGCAGATGCGCTATTCCCAGAGATAAAATTTGGGGCATAAGCGCTCCCCCCGAACCGGAGGTTGAGGAACCACCTATTATGTCGATTTCAACGGAGTATGAAAGAGAGGTACTTGTTGACCATCTTACAAGACACCTGTTAATGATCGGTCTTGCTAGCGGAGACATCTTGGAACTCCAAGCCACTCAATGGGAAACTATAGCTGCTCTTATAGAGGGACACTTCAGAATGAGGAGAACCGTACAGAGTCTGATACCTTTCACCTCAATTCCCATCGAGAACACCCTATTTCTTCTGGACGCTCCCAGGGCAACCTATCTAACCAAGTTCTTCAAACCCGATGTAATAATTACGACAGTAGATTACGCAAAACTAATGACACAAGAACTTGAGAAGGAAAACGGTGACCCTAAAACGGCCTTTAAACCCAAAATTGTAGTCCATAGATTCCGGCCGGGAAGCCCACTTCTGGATGAAAAAACCAGAGAGGAGTTCAAAAAAACATGGGGTGGAACGCACCTAAGCATGATCGATGTGGGATACGGAGGTTTCTACGCGACGGAGTGTCATCAATGTAATGGACATCATGCTTGGGAGGATGGATTCGTTATTGAAACAGTGGATCCTAAAACGGGACAACCAGTAGACCCCGGAGAGAAGGGAATATTGGTTTTTACAAACCTGTTTGCAGATGGATCACCCTTAGTAAGATTTGTGACCGGACATAATGCTATGCTGGATACTGATCCTTGTGGCTGTGGAAGAACCCATGTTAGAATATTTCTCTATTTTGAATAAATGAAAAAAGGAATATTGGAGGGAGATTTATTGGCTGGAAGTGAAATGGATAAGTTCTGGAATAAGAAAATGGAAACCATGCCGAGAGAAGAAATAGAAGAGCTACAGTTAAAGAAGATTAGAGCAGAAATCAACTATGCTTACCATAACACCCCATTTTATAAGAAGAGCTTTAAAGAAGCAGGAGTAACACCTGAAAACATAAAAACAATACACGATTTCGATACCAAAATCCCATTTCTGTATAAAGACGATTTAAGAGCGGAGCGAAGCCGAACAGGAGACCCCTTCGGCGGCCTTCTAAGCGTGCCACTAAACGAAAGAGTAAAAGTAATAAACGCCTCAACTGGAACCACCGGTGTCCCAAGCGTCTTTGCTTACACAAATGACGACTGGATAACGGCTGCAGAACAGGAAACTAGGCTAAAATGGATGAGAGGATGGCGACCCAAAGACCTAGTTTTAGCGCTAGGCATAAGATGGCACGGATACGTGGTAATATCTTCAACTGGACTCGATATAATTAACATTACCGGAATAGCCGAATGCATGTACCCCCTGCCCCACATTGTAAAAAGGCATGTATTGGAAATGAAGTATATGAAGCCCGACATATTTGTTGGTCCCATGCTCACCATGTCCGCAATATTTGAAGCCGCCAAGAAAATGGGAGAAGACATAAAGAAACTCTTCTCCAGCGTCAGATTCATAGATACCGGCTACGGCGAGATCGTTACTATGACTGTTAAGAAGAGGATTGAGGCGGAAACGGGTGTTCCACCAGAAAAAATTTTTGATTATGGTGGGGTAGCGGACCCGCTGTGGTATTTTGGGGACTGTGAAGAACATGCTGGTAACCATCAGTGTGATGATTTGTTCTATACGAAGTCTTATGATTTGGAGACGCATGAGCCGTTGGCTAGTGGTGAGAGGGGTGAGATTGTGGTTACCAATCTTTTTGCCGAAGCCACGCCCATGTTAAAATGGGGAACGGAAGACACGGGCTCGGTGTTCACCGAGAAGTGTGGTTGCGGAAGAACCCACGCTAGATCTACTATACTGGGCAGAGAGGCTTTTGCTGCTAACGTCAAGGGAATGAGGGTTTTCCCAGCGGACATAGAAAATATATTGGGGGGTATACCAGGGTTTACTGAGTGGTTCACTATGCTCAAATACTCTAAGGGTCCCATGGACACCTTAAAGTTGAAGATGGCCACCGATAAGGATAAGATTAAAGAACCAGAGGAATATAAAAAGGAAGTTAAGAGAAGGCTTAAAGAGAAGCTGGATGTTGAATCGGAGATTGAAATTGTAGAATCTGTGTCTGATTTGCCTTTCGTGGGTCATAAAGTGGTAAAACTATTCGATATGACCAAAGAGGCGGAATAATTTTATTATTCCACTCTTCTTTTTTTCCAAAGAAAGATTAATAGAAAAAATAAAGAAAAAAAAGATTCCACTTATGCAACTTTAAGCACTTTTCTTATTTGATTTTTTGGGCCAGTTGTTTTCCGAATTCGTAGCATTCTTTTAGTTGTTCTTCTTGTGGTGCCCATTTGGATCTTGGTCCGGGTTCTACTACTTCGAATTTCATTTCTTTTAGAGTTTGAATGAGGTTTTTGTATGCTCCGCCGCCCCATCCGTATGATTCGAAAGCTGCTGCTATTTTGGTGCCTGGTGGTCTTAAACCTTTTATGAATTCTAGTATTCCTCTCAGTACGGGCATCATGGTCATGTTTAGGGTTGCGGATCCAAATAGCAGTATTTTTGATAGCATAACGTCTCGGATCATGAGGCTCCACTCCGAGAAGCGTACAGGGTATACTGTGGTTTGTACTCCGTTGTCCATTAGTCCTCGGGCTATTTCTCTGGCCATTTTGTCTGTGCTTCCCCACATGGTGTCGAAAATTATTACTGCTCTTTTTTCAGTTTCGCCGCTGGCCCATTTGGCGTAGGCGTTTATTATTCTCTCAGGCTTCTTGTCCCAGATTAAGCCGTGAGCCGGACATATCATATCTATGGGCACGTTTAGACCTTTTACTTCCTCTAGTTTTTTGAGGACTAGTTGAGAATAGGGCAACACTATTTGGGCGTAGTATCGGGATGCATGATCCATCACTATTCCTTCTCCTATCTGGTCCACGAACCTTTCTGTGGTTGCTATGTGTTGTCCGAATGGGTCGTTTGAGAATAGTATGTGGTCTTCTTTGAGGTAGGTCATCATGTTGTCTGGCCAGTGTAGCATTTGGGCTTCGACGAATATCAGGTTTCTCTTTCCGATGTTTAGGCTGTCGCCGGTTTTTACTATTTTTAATGGTCTGTCGATTTTGTAATAGCCGTGGAGCGAGTCTTCGGCTCTTTTGGAGCAGATTATTTCGGCTCTTGGTGCTATTTTTAGTACATCTTCTATGTTTCCGGCGTGGTCTGGTTCTGCATGGTTTACAATCAGGTAGTCTATGTCTTTAGGGTCAACTATCTCTCTTATCCTTTCTATCATTTCAACGCTGTGAGTGTGTTTAACGCAGTCGATCAAAACAATTTTTTCGTCAACAATCAAGTATGCATTATAGGTTGTACCGAGTGGTGTTTCATAGGAACCGCAGTATCTTAGGTTCCAGTCTATGGCACCTACCCAGTAAACCCCTTCTGCCAATTTAACGCTCAAAAATTTTCACCCCTATGAATTCCCTTTTACTAAATATATGCTAGGAAATAATGAAGCATAATATTTAAACAGTACGCATTTTTGATTAAAAAATAGAGATTAATGTAAAGAATTACAAGTGAATCGTTGATTAATTTTCTTCTCAGTAAACCAGATTAATATAAATGAGAAATATTGCATATCCCAAAAAGAATAAATTATGAGAGTTTAGAGATTTATTTGGTAAATGTTTTTTGAGGCTGGATGATGGCTCGAGAAATCTATGGATCCATCCCCAGAGAGGGACACAGAATTAGCGATTTCGCTGAGATTCTTAATGAGGAGTTGAATTCTTCGCGTATACGTGTTAAGAGGAAAAGCCAGTTTGAGTGGAAACTCAGTAAGGGTATTAACGCGAAGGGTATACTGCGACTGTATAGAAGTGGCTCAAATATTGTTTATGAGGGGAAAGTGGGGTATAATTATATTCCCTTAGCTCTATCACTTGTTGCCACAGCTGCGCTGATAATCATCTCATTGTTCTTTATCCATTATGGAATTTTATTCGCAATCTTTTTTCTATTCATTTTCTTGAAGCTGAGCGATATCGATAATCTGGAACACGAAGTGAGAACCGCTATACTCCATGCAGTTAATAAATATTCACCACAACCAACTGATTTATCGCCTCGCGAAGTGAAAGACGAACATATTGAATCAGAATTTGGTCCGGATCGCTACTGTATGTACTGTGGTTGCCCGATAACTCCAGATGCGATGTATTGCCCCAAATGTGGAAACAGAATAAGATATTAAACATAACTTAACCATTAAATTAAAAGGTTCTCAAAAAATAAGTAGTGTTACTGCCCTAGATTCTATTTTACATAACCTTGGCGAGAAAGCCCCCGACTTCTAGTCGCGGGGATGAATCGCAAAAAAGCTTATTTGAAATAGGGTATATTAATAGTTGTTGGTAGCTGAGGAGTTTGGCTTGGGCTTCAAGAGGCTAAACAAGACGCAGCCCCCATGAGGGTGCCAACATAGACGCCGTTCCCTTGAGGGAAGGGCGTGTTAACCGGGTGGTGGCACACCCGTTGCTTCGAAGGCGTTGAGCCAGAAGCAAGAATCCCCCGACTTTAGTCGAGGGGAGTGTCAAACAGATAATGTAAAACTTAAGAAACACAAACCTTAGAACTTCAAATAGTTATACATAATGATAATTAGAAAATTAGCGAAAACAATTAGTTTTTCTGGGATTTAACCCGATAATATAAAAAAAGCTGGGGGAATGCTCCAGTCACCACGCCCTAAGGGTTTCTAGGAGTTGCCCCCTATATCTTAGGAATGATTTTATTCTCTTTCCCATACTACCGTTGAAGTATCTCCTGTTGGTTGACCTAGCTCTATTGCCTTTAAGAGACGCCGCATGATCTTACCACTCCTTGTCTTTGGCAGGGATTCCTTGACCTCTATCTCTCGTGGATACGCATGACCTGCTAACCTCTTTTTAACAAAGTTCTTTATATCCTCTAGAAGCTCTTCCGATTCTTCGTAATCACTGTGAAGTACTATAAAGGCCTTAATTATCTCGCCTCTCAATGGATCCGGTTTCCCTATAACTCCCGCCTCGGCCACCGCTCGGTGCTCCACAAGAGCACTCTCAACCTCAAAGGGGCCCACACGCTCTCCCGCAGTCTTTATCACGTCATCCGCTCTGCTAACAAACCAGAAGTAGCCGTCCTCATCCCTCTTGGCTATGTCTCCCGAAATGTACCAGCCATTCACAAAGTAGCTTTTATACTTCTCGGGTTTCTTGTAAATCTCTTTCATCATGGCGGGCCAATCAGGCCTAATGGCTAGATTGCCCTCAACACCATTAGGTAGCTCGTTTCCCTTGTCATCAACGATTCCCGCTATAATTCCCGGGAAGGGCTTACCCATAGATCCGGGCTTTATAGGCATACTGGGATAGTTTGCTATTATAATGCTTCCAGTTTCTGTCTGCCACCAGGTGTCATAAAAGGGTTTCCCTAGAACCTCCAGTCCCCAAATGACCCCCGCAGGGTTCAGAGGTTCACCTACACTAAGAATGTGTCTTAAGCTAGAGAGGTCAAACTGTTTTGGCAACTCATCGTCTTGGCTCATGAGCATTCTTATAGCTGTGGGGGCGGTGTACCAAATGGTTATTCTGTGTTTCTCGATAAGCTCGTACCAACACTTGGGGTCAAACCTCCCTCCATATATCAACTCAGTAACCCCGTTCGTCCATGGCCCCGCTATTCCATACGATATACCGGTCACCCATCCCGGGTCAGCGGTACACCAATAGATATCATCTTCCTTAAGCTCTAGTATGAACCGTGCCGTTATCATCTGCTGTAACAAAGCTTTCTGTCTGTGAACCACTCCTTTAGGCTTCCCTGTTGTTCCAGAAGTGTACAGCATGAAGTAATGGTCGTCAAGATCCAAGTGGGCTGGTTCGAAAGATTCGGAAGCATTCTTAATTTCCTCGGCAAAGCTTACCTCATTATCTCTCAGCTCTTTCTCGTCAACGATTATTATATTCTGGAGTTTTGGTAGTTCACCTTGAATCTCGTAAACTCTCTTCACCAGCTCAGAGTTTGTGATCAGAATTTTTGCCTCCGAGTCCTCAAGTCGGTCTTTAATAGCTGCGGGGCCAAAGGCGGAGAAAAGGGTGCCTGCGATAGCTCCAGTTTTTACTATTCCTAAGAAGCTTATGTAAAGTTCCGGAATACGGGGAAGAAATATGAAAACCCGGTCTCCAACCGAAACGCCGAGTTTCACTAAAACATTTGCAAAGCGGTTTGATAGCTTTGCCAACTCCTCGAAGGTGTACTTTTTAGTGTTCCCTTCTTCGTCTTCCCAGATTAAAGCAATTTTAGTCCAGGTAGAAGTTTTTTTGTGTTTGTCTATAATATTATAGGCAGCGTTAATTTTGCCGTCTTCGAAAAACTCTAGTTCTTTGAGAGCATCATCCCAGCTGAATGTACTATAAGCCTCATCATAATTGGGCATGTTGGGGGTGGTTATCCAAGGTCTCTGGATTTGTTCAATCTCCACAATCCGGCCAGTCTCATTTATTTTTTCTAAATACTCCGGGCAAACCTCTCCTATTAATCTAACATCATCAATAGCGCATTCTAAGCAACAATTCTCACATATTGTTTCCTCATTTAACCGGCAGTAACGCGTATTTATTTTTGATCCACAATAATTACAAACACTTTCTGCTCTCATAATTTTCACTTTCCGATTTCTCATTTTGAAAGGATAAGTGGTAATATATAAATTTATTTACAATTGTTAATAATTTTTGATTAACCACACTCTTCAACACCATAAATTAAAAAGCAACAATAAGAATGAGATCGCTTCTAGGATCTACAGTATAAGGGCTTAAAAAGTTATAAACAGGAATCTGACCCCTATCAATATGGTATGCACTCTTGTTACATGATAAATAGGGTGCATTAGGATGCACTATATTGCCCCAAATGTGGAAATAGAATAGGTTACAATACGCTTTAAGCCTAAAATACAAAGTCGTTATCTATTCCGGATGCTTGTCTTCTGAAATTATATTATAGAATCTTAACGCGTCCTCCTTCATGGAAATATTGTTAAAAAGTAAGTAGTATTGTTTAGCGTTTATTGATTGAAGAATGCTCCTTAGCCTTAGAAGATCCTCATCAGAGTACTTGTATGCATACGTTTTTTCACCGGGAGGAGAACCGTGTAGCCGCAAATACGCTGTTTTTAGACTCAAATAAGTGGGATTTGATGCAAAGGGATCAACAACATGTGTAATATCGAGTTCTTCACAGAGGTCCTTTACAAGCGAAGCTGCCCAATCTTTTCCCCGTGGTTCCCAAACAAACACTAGGTCACTTCTGTTAACTGTTGAGAAAAATTCTTTCATATTTTTAATATTTTCTTCAGAAGGTATGAAACTCACGGGACACTGGAACAAACAGATTTTGGCTCTAAGAATATTGCAAATTGTACTAGTTTTTTCCCATGCTTCTAAAACCTCGGTGGTAGGCTTGAAAGAACCGTAAAGATTCTTTTTATCGTCTGGTATGTTGATGCCCGCTTTTTTGTAGGTCGGAGACTTTGGATTATGGGTTATGAATTGCCAAGCTTTTATACTGAACTCAAAATCGCTGGGAGCCTTTTCACGCCACTTTTTCAAGGTTTCCTCGCTAGGGGGTTTATAAAAAGTTCTTTGAACCTCTGTTAATTTAAAAAATCTGAAATAAGAATCGATACCTCCAGGAAAACCACAACAACCTACCTTAATCATATTCCACCCCCAAAGAAAATATGCGCCCGGAATTTTTTAGTTTTTTGGAACCACAATACCTAAACCTCCAGACCTGAAAGTTTTTTGCCTGCTAGACAGCCCCTTCTTCCAAATAACCAGATTTTTTCAATCCTAGGACATTCTCTTTCAAAATCGATTGAAATTATCATAATTGTTATAAGATTAATATAATAATAGAATAAACCATAAAATAAAATTTCAGGAAACGCTCATTGAGCTTTTATGAATTGGTGCCAGTGGGTCACAGATAGAAACGCGTTAAAAAGAAGTATATTTGTATATTCTAAGGAGAGGGTCTCATGGATCTTAAGAAAGTTTTTGAGCCAAAAACCATCGCTGTTGTAGGAGTTTCGGTCACTAATCCGTTAAGCCCGGGTACTGTTATTTTTAATAAAAATTATCACGAAATGGGGGCTGAAACTATACCGGTCAATCTTAGGGGAGGGGAGATTGAGGGAGTACCGATTTACCCCTCAGTTCTGGACATTCCCGACAAAGTGGATCTAGCGGTAATAGCGATACGTTCAGATCTAGTAAATCCGACGGTTGAAGAGTGTGGAAAGGCCGGTATAGGAGGAGTGGTTGTTATCTCAGGAGGTTTTGCAGAGTTGGGAAATGAGGGAGTGGAAAGACAGAATGAACTTGCTAAAATTGCAGACGAATATGATATTGCCCTAATAGGTCCCAACTGTATGGGTGTGTATAGTCCACCTTTTGTTGATACTTTCTTTCTGCCCAGTGAACGAATGCTTAAACCTCCTGCGGGGAACGTAGCGATTATAAGTCAGAGCGGCGGATTTATTGTGGATCAGTTTCTGAGCAAGTATGCGGAAAGAAATATTGGAGTTTCAGTTGCTGTTAGTATTGGTAATAAAGCGGTTGTCGACGAAACAATCCTTATGGAGTATTTTCTTAAAGACCGTAGGACCAATACAGTGGCAATGTATCTTGAGGGTTTTAAGGAGAGAGAGGGTAGAAGATTTTTAGATATTGCGGGCGAATTTACTAAAAATAAACACTTAATAGTTTTTAGAGCTGGAAAAACAGCTGGCGGTCAGAGAGCAGCGATGTCCCATACAAGCTCGGTCGCCGCCTCTCCGAGATTAGCTGCTGACATTTTTAAGCAATATGGGATATTAGAAGCAGAGAATGAGCATGAGATAGTCAGTTTCGCTAAAGTACTTTCATTCAAACACAAAACCATAAAAAATGGAGACGTTGTGGCGTTAACGGTTTCTGGTGGTCATGGAGTAGTCTGTGCGGATCTAATACCAAAATATGGCCTAAAACTGGTGGAGTTCACTGAAGAAGAGATTAAAGAGATGAGACAGATGATTAATCCCTCGGCAGCTCGTATAGCGGTCCTAAATAATCCCATAGACCTCACAGGAAGCGCACAGGATATAGACTTGGAGAAGGTGTTTGAATATCTACTCCAGCTAAAAAAGATAGAAGCAGTTATAGTTCTCACTTTTCCATATCCCCCAACCATTACTATGCAGATTGGCCGTAGATTATCAAATATTGCCGGAAGATACGGGAAACCTGTGATAGCATATGTTCCTTGGCTCTCGAAATACGAAATAATCATTAAAGGTTTCGAAATAAACAATGTACCAGTAGCCCACACTATAGAAGAGGCGGTTCAGATGATAAAAGGATTGAAGATGAGACATCCTAAAAACCAACATTAAGAAAATTGAAAAAAGTAAAGTGGATTAGAAATAGATAATAATCGAGTGTTCAATAAATATATAGTGAAAATAAAATTTTTCTATATTTTTTAAACTTTTTCGCTAAATTTTAAATATGTTAGTTGAGGGATTTAAATTAATGAGTTTACTCTAATAAATGCAAAAGCAAGTGTGGGGTTAAGTTAAATGTTAACACCGGATTACCTTAGTTTCCTAATTAATTACGAATTTCTGTTGACCATGCTGGTGCTTTTCGTTAGTGCTAATTTCATCTGGCGGTTTTGGAAAGTAAGGAAGATTCCCTTGATTTATCTTGCCCTCACATTTATTCTCTTCGCCTTAGGGGTATTTTTCGTTGCTTTAAGTCACACTGATCACTTTGCGATTTATCCTATACTGCTCAGAGATTACATGATGAATGGTTATGTGTTGCCTTTTAGGATTCAAGGCCACCTTTACTCGGTATTTACTGACTGGGTTATAATAATCTTTCAGGGATGGCTAAAAGGCTCAATTTACATTTTCGCATTTTCTATCGCATTAGCAGAGTTAGGGAATCTTTTCCTGTTCGCATTCACTCTTGAGGCCTTTCTGGAGAAAAAGAAAAAATTAATGATTCTATATCTCATAATCTTTACACCCTTATTCATTCTCACACTGATTTCCTTTAATGTGACACTAAACTTTATACTAGCAATGATAATTGGACTGATAACATATATTCCATTAATATACTTGGCGTTGAGAGCATACATGATGACTGAACAAAAAGTTTACCGCTATGGTTTCCTAATGATTGCTATGACCTCGGTGTTTCTATCGTTGTTCTTCGTGTTCCTTTTCATAGAAGGGGCACTCACAGAAGGCTGGAGTATATTTATACCTCTAGGATACACTATGGGTCTACTGGCAAGTATAACCGCCTATATAGGATACGTTCTACCCAATTGGTTCCGAAGACTGATAGGTGAAAAAACTTAGCCGTTAAATACGATCGATTGTTCTAGAAGGAATTATCCTTCTAATTTTTTTAAATCTCTATGTATTCTCCCACTCTAAGTATCTTGCAATTGATTCTTTCTTTTTGTAGTTTCTCTTTTAAACCTTCGGCGGTGTATCTCTTCTGCTCTGAGTAGTGGATAGGAACTACAAGTTCTGGTTTTATTCTCTTGAAAGCATTAACGTAATCTTCGTAAAAGTCTGGAAAACAAGCCGTAAATGCTAACTTAACATCACTTACTTCGGGGAATCTAGCTGAATCTCCAGGGTGGAGTAGACCCTCATAGAAGTAACTAACGCTTTCTTCCGATTTTAAACACCAGCTCTCTAAGACTTTTACACCGTCAAACTCTTTACCCACCTCAGCTTTTTTCCCTTCCAAGTTATACATACTAAGAATTGGGTAAGGAGCAACGAGGCCGGTATTCAGTTGTTTGAATTTTTGAATATCGAAGTGATCGGGATGCTCATGGGTTACAAAAACCAGCTCCACGCCCTTTTCCGGTTCAGTCAAGTAGTTCGGATCAATGAGAAAGTGTCTTTTCCCAATAATTTCAATACATGAATTTCCAAGCCATCTTAACTTCATATTAAAAGATACTGATTTCTTTTCAATAAATTTTTTGTGTAAATTTATCATTTTAAGAATTATTTCACAAAAGAAATATTATGACGGAAATAAAGCAAAGCAATCCAGTTTATCAATAATATTTTTTAGAAAAAATTAGATTAGCTTCTCAATAGATTATATGGATACGTAGTTCTAGTTAACCTTATTAATAATGAGACTTTACCGAGAAAGTGTCAAAATTCTGTCAATAAAAGGGTGAAAAAAATTGGCTAAGAGAAAGTATGGTAAACCTAGCCCAAACCGGGTTTGGGGTTTAGAGGACGCGATTCGTGTCCGAAGATCCATGAGAAGATATACTGGCGAGCGAGTACCAGACGAAGATATAGAGAGAATATTGGACGCCGGCCGATACACACCGAGCCCCGAGAACATGCAAATGTACCGATTTATTGTGGTACGTGATGATCAGGAAACAAAAAACTTGATAGCGGACCTAGCTAGAGAGGCCGCAAAGGAAACCTTTGGAACATTTCCCGCAGAATTGACCCAAGGCCGAATCTGGTATGTTCCTCCTGACCGCCGTCCCTGGACTTTTACCGAAATGCGGGATGGTAGTCTGTTTGATTATCCCCGTAATGCGGATGTGGTGATTATTGGTTGTGGCTCAGAGTCATTCCACGATGCTCCGGTAATTTATCCTCAGAAGTTTTTCGGTGCAATCTGTGTGGGCATGGCTATTTATGCCATGTGGGTTATGGCTACCAGTCTTGGTTACGCCGCGGGTTACCAGGCTTTCCCAATTATGGATCCTAGAAGAATGGAGATTATCGCAGATAAACTGGGAATACCCCGCACTTGGGACCCATTGGCAACTCTGAGTATTGGTGTCAGAGCCGAGGAAAGAATGATTGGCCCTTCCAGAATTCCTATGGAAGGATTGTACTATAAGGAAAGATGGGGAAATCCCTGGGTAAGAAAAGCTTTCCTTGAGGATGAAAAGTGAGGTGTTGAAAATGAAAGTTGAGGTTGAGTTAGACGACGACGCTGTTAAAGCTCTAAAGACTCACTCAGAAATATTGGACGTGACTTTGGAAACTGTTTGTAAGTTCATTCTTGAAGAGTATACTAAGAATAAGGGTGGCTACGTCTTTTACGGATCTGCCCCAAAAGGTGGCAAAATTTTCCTGATTCAGTGGCCCTACATTACGGGTCAAATCGTTCTAAGCGCGGAGGAATTAGAAAAGTTACCGAGGTGATTTTATGGCTAAGTATAAGGGTTATGCTCCAGGATCTGAATTCATTGCCTATCCTACTCTGGAAAGGGAAGACATTGAATACGATTTCTTTAGAAAAGAATCAGCATCCTTAGGTGAAAGTCTGGTGGAAAATAAGAGAGGCCGAATAGTTATACGTTGGGAGTTCGAATTTTATAAAAACTTCCTTAAAGCGGTCGAGAAAGTGTATGGCGATATCGGAGCCAATAACGTGGAAACAGCAGTAAGGGCTGCCGCTGAGGAATGGGTTAAAAAGGTGAGTGATAAGTAATGGCGTTAAAGGAGTTTTTAGAAAAATTAGCAAACAATATGAACACCAAAGCCATGGATGCAGTTAAAAAATGGATCGGAGATCGGTACTACGGGAAGATAATCCAATTCCAAGTAGGAGACTTGAATGGTTTCTCCAAAGCCTACTACTTTGTGTTCACAAAGAAAGGCGTGAAGTTGAAAGAAGGGGATTACCCCAGTCCTGAACTAATTTTAAGGTCTGATGAGGAGACCCTTCAGGGCATAATTGAGGGTAAAGTTAAGGTCAGTACTGTTCGCGACCAATGGAAGCTTTTGATAATTGGAAATGCACACGACCAGTTCCCATTCATGAGAATCGCAACATCAGTTCTCCTGTAATTTACCCACATTTTTTTAATTATTTTGAATAATTCCTGCATAATAATTTTTTAAAAAATTTTTTTCTTTTTTAATAATTTTTATCCATTTTAAGAATATTTAATATTAAAATGTTCCATGTTGTAGTAACGTTAAAAAGCAATTGTGTTTTAAACTATTATAACGGGGTAGGTTTAGGGAAGAATTTGATTAGGAAATATTCTTGCACTATGCTTAGGTTGGTTTAATTGATTGATGAGATTAATAATGGATTACTTGCAAAATAGTTGATTCTCATTATTTCGATGTTCAAATTAATATGTTGGTGGCTATTCAAAATTGGCAAGTCTTAATATTAGGAGGAAATTGTTCCATAGTTTAGCTTTTATTTTTGTCTTTGTTTATGTAATGGGTGGCTGGTTGCCTGCGGCCCTACTCTCTATATCAACCCTCGCGTTATCAACTGTTTTTGAGATTTGGAGACTGAGAGATCCTGATTTTCCCTTAAATATTATTACGCGTCAATTTGTAAAATTAGAGGAAGAAACCAAAGTCGCTGGCTACTATTATTTCATTCTAGCAGCAACGATTCTCATTTTTCTGTTTCCTCTTTCAACAATGGTAACCTCCATAGTAGTTGCGGGAGCAGCTGACGCAGTGGCCTCTCTGGTGGGTATGATATGGGGTTCACAACAGTAGAAAGATTTAATGATAAATAATACCATTCTTGGACTTTAATCATGAACCTAAACATCCGCAGAGATGTCCAATACAAGGCTACAACCCTGCCCACGAGAACCAATTCGGCAATCAGCGTGGAGAACAAAAATCCGCTAAAAGGAACCACTGCTGGGCAAAGAAAAGGTTTCCTTCCAAAGGCGGACCACGACTTAAACGCTGCCT
>NZ_JBRAKS010000059.1:0-15028 GCF_052745115.1 Candidatus Jordarchaeum sp. | reverse complement strand
AAAACCTTCATAAGAAAACTGGAAAAATCAGCCACAAAAATCTTATTTAAGAGCGTTACTATTTTTGTCAATAGGTTTATTAGTGACCCAAAATTACTGGGAAAAAACTAACATTGAAAGGTGGTTTTGTTTTGGATAAATATCCTTGGTGGAATAAAACCCACTGTGAATTAGCGGATAAGATTGAAGAATTTGTGGATAAAAATATAGGAAGAGCCACAGAGGCCGCCTATAAAAAAGAGTTTCCCTACGACCTTATGGACAAGGTTTTAAAAGACGGTTGGCCCGCAACCATCATTCCCGAAGAGTACGGCGGAATGGGAAAAGAGGCCGGAGTCACCGGATGCTGCATCGGAATGGAAGGAATCGCCCGCCTCGGAGCAATAGCAACATCTTTCGCTACCACGATGTTCGGCGGTTGCCATCAGACCGTGCATTTTGGTAATAAGGAGCAGAAGGAGAATTGGCTTCCCAAATTTGCTCGAGGAGATATTATGGGTGCTGTTTGCATTACTGAACCATTTATTGGTAGTGATGCTGCTCATGTTGAAACAACAGCGGTTAAGGATGGAGATGAGTATATTCTCAACGGGAAGAAAAGATTCATCACTAATGCGGGTTTAGCGGATGTTTACATGATTTATGCTAAAACTAGTGATAAGCCTGCGGATATTAAGGGTTATAAGCACCTTACAGGGATACTGGTGGAAAAGGGTACGCCCGGGTTCAGTATTGAGAAGATTAACGAGTTGATTGGTTGGGATGGCGTTCGCAACGGGTATCTGAATTTTGATGATGCCAGAGTCCCCGCGGCAAACGTTCTTGCCGGCGAGGGAATGGGTTGGAACATTATGATAAGCGGTTTGAATTTTGAGAGAACGCTTGGTGCCATTGCTGGCGTTTCTGCCATTAGAGAATGTGTGAGATACGCGGCTTTCAGTATGGATAGGAGAGTTCAGTTCGGTCAGCCTACGAAAGAGTTCCAAGCTAATCAGTTGAAGGTAGCGGATATGGTTGCGAACTGGAAGATTCTTAGGTTGCTTGCCTACTATATTGCGTACCAAATAGATACGGGTGGAATGGCTCCGCTTGGCCCCTTCTTGGAATCTACTGCGGCTAAGGTTTTCATTACTGAGGCTATGAGAAAGTCGGCGCTTGACTGTATCCAGATTATGGGTGGAGACGGCCTCACACGGTTTTACCCCATTGAAGCAATTCTGAGGGATGTTAAGATTCTCGAAATTGGCGCTGGTACTAATGAGGTTTTGAGGCTTCTGTTATATAGGCAGGGTTTGCGGATTCATGCGAGTGATTTCAAGGCTCCTTGGCGTGAGATGCACCCTGAACTCCAGATGCCGATTCCATACATGGAGGTTACTCCTCTACCCGATGGTACCGAGGTTGATGAGAATACTGTGCTGGATGTTTTGGCCGATTATTGGAGGATTAATCCGGGTCTTCATTTTAGCCGTGACCAGCTTCTGGCCCGTTTGAGGACAGATGAGGAGAAGCTTGACGAGATACTCATGATGCTGGAAGAGAAGGAGCTTGTTAAAAATTACCGGGATAAGAAAGGCGTGCTGGCTCTCACCAGAGCAACATACCAAGGACTTAAAAAGGCTAAACCTAACGAATACTACCAGTACTTCCCAGATTGGGTGGACAGAAGCGAGTTTTTCTAGGAAAGAAAAGAGTTCTACAAATCCACCCTCCCTAATTTATTATGCAAATTTACTCAATACTGAATCTACTATTGATTTACCTTAATTAGAATTAGAAAACATTAATAAAAATAGTTATTGACCATCTCAAGAGATTTATTTTTACATGAAAATCTGAAAGGCTTTTCATAATTTGTCTAAGATGCAAATTTTATGTAGGTTTTTTAAAATTCTTCAAGATAAGAAAAGAGAAAATTGTTAAATATGAGTTTTAAGGGAAAGTAGTTTAGTTTAAAATGACTTAATTATTTGTTCCACAAAAATGGTGTGGAGGAAAATAAATGGCAAGCAAGTTTTATTCCAAAATTGAAACTATGCCTAGAGATGAATTGAGAAAATTTCAGGAAAAGAAAGTATTAGAAATGGTTCGTCACGCCTATGAGAAATCCCCCTACTACCACAGAAAATTCGACCAGGCAGGAATTAAACCAGCAGACATCAAGTCACTGGACGACTTTTGCAAAAAAGTGCCATTTACAAGTAAACATGAATTGGTAACTAGCCAGAGAGAACAACCGCCCTACGGCGAGTTCTTAGCGGTCCCCAAAGAAAAACTGCGACTAGTATTTATCTCACCAGGACCAATATTCGAACCCTATACACAAGAAGACGTTATGACAACGAGAAAAAATATGGCTAAGGGTATAATTACTGGAGGCGCAGGGGAAGGGGATATAATACAAATAACTTTATCCTACCACTTCATGCCCGCAGGCCTATTCGCCCATATAGCGGCAGAAGAAGCAGGATTAACTATAATACCTGCAGGCACTGGGGAAACTAGAATGCAAATAGACTTCATGAAAAAACTAGGAACAACCATTTACGCAGGCACTCCCAGCTTTCTGGCCCGACTGGCAGAAGAAGCCCAGAAAATGGGTGTCGACCCTAAAAAAGACCTCAAACTAAAAATCGGCATCTGCGGAGCTGAACCACTACCGCCAGATCTTAGGAAAAAACTTCAAGACACTTTCGACATGGAATTATTTGATGCTTATGGTGTAGCAGAGCTTGGTGTTATGACTAGGGAATGTGAGTATCATAATGGGATGCATGTAAACGAGGAGTTGTATTTTCTGGAGATTATTGATCCTAACACTCTTGAGAGGGTTGAGCCTGGTGAGGAAGGTGAAATTGTGGCGACTCCTTTTGACAGAGAGGCTTTGCCCTTAATTAGGTATCGTACTGGGGATGCTTCGGTTCTCACCGAGGAAGTCTGTAAGTGCGGCCGTACCGAGGCGCGTATATTAGGTATTCGTGGTAGGGTTGATATGTTGACCAAGGTTAAAGGAGTTTTCATTCATCCCAAGCAGGCGCAGGACGTGGTGAAGCAGTATCCGGAGCTTGGAAGGCTACAAATTATTGTTGAGAGACCCGGGGATTATGATGAGATGACGGTTGTTGTAGAAGGTAAAGACCCGTCAAAGTTTAGTCAATGGGAAAGCAAACTTAAGGAAGAATTTAAACAGGCCCTACGCATTAAATCAAATGTTAAAATGGTTAAGGAAGGGGATATTCCTCCTGATGCTAGGTATCTGGAGGATCGTAGAAAGCACTATGCTAAATGAGAAGAAAGATTTAGATAGTAAATGCAATAAGATAGAAAAACGTAAAGAATAATATTAGAATTGAGAGGTGAAGCATAATGGTTGGATTTTTCACACTAGAATTTTTCAAAAATCTTGCAGGAGATCTGAATAAAAATCCGTCTTTTGAGAGCAGTATGGCAGACTTTCAGGGTAGCATGATTCTCAAAGCTACGGACAAGGGCCGCATGTTTTACTTTGAGATTAATAATGGTAAAATCGAGAATCTAAAGGAAGCTAAAGAGGGAGACAGCGCTGATTATGTTCTTGAGGGACCTTATGATGTTTGGGTGCGGATTGGTAAGGCGGAATTGATGGCTAGAGAGGCTATAATGTCAGGTCAAATAAAACTTGAGGGAAGTTTAATGACTCTGGTAAGCTATGCGGACGGATTTGGGGTTCTTTTAGGTACTATGGCTAGTTTGCCTAAGGAGTTTTAAGGGTGTCCTATCGCATATTGTGGTAGACACTCCCCCTATGTTTTTTTAATAATTTATTTTAAATTTTTAGAGCACTTTTTATTTTCAATGGTATTTATAATAATTTGATTGCGGTTTTAAGCTTGTAAAGGTTGTTTATTTTTGAGGGGGAGACACTTCTTGAGTGGATTCTAGATTTTGTATGTATTTAGCTCATGGAAATCGATCTGGCTTTTTACACCTCCTTTTTCCGAAAAAGGATCTATTTTTAGTTCTTTTCTCCCGTGATGAACGCCAATAAAATAAGAAGGCGAATTAAATCATCTTTCAGCAATGAGAGCCTTATTATCCGCCTCTTAATCACAACAGCTAAATACATACTAGATTTTTTATTTTTCCGAGTTGCTGGAATGATTTTTGCATGGGGGGAACGTTTTTTTGTGATTATTGAGATAATTTACATATATGTCTATTGAAAAGTGATTGGTGATAGCGGGTTTTGTGAGCTAACCTCTCTTCTGATGGTGGTTTTGATGAAGAGACACGCTGAAGAATTGAGACAGTGGCTTGATAAGTGGTATGGTGTCCATATTGGTACTGTAACAGGATATGTTTTTGTGGAGATGGATATTTTAGAGGAGTTTCTTGAGGTTTTGGGGAGTGAATCGGGTAAAGCTCATAGCCTATGTGTGTATAGAGGACCTCTTCTGGATCCCTTGAACTCTTTTCCCTTGGTTAAGCTTTTCAATTTACTTGTGGGAGAAGTTGTTGCGCCTCTAATTTATAGGTCTGGACTTTCATGTATTCTTATTTTGGATTTTGACATGGAGAGGTTTTGCTGTGTTTGTGATGGCAGAGAGGGTTGGGCTTGTGTTTTTAGAACAAAGGAGAAGGATACTAAAATTATTATTGCCCATATGTTTTCGCTTCTGGGTTTTGAGGAGCGTTCCTATAGGTATAGAGGGCTGACCATTTTTAGGGAAGGACTTCCAGACTGGTTGAAGAAAGGTGTGGAGAATCGGTTAATTGATTATGCCTGGGTTAGAAATGAGTTTGAGAAAGGAGATTTGCCGTCTCGTGAACTCAAGTTAATTGCTAAATCTGTTCAAAACTGGTTTGAGGATAAACCTTTTTCATCTAGTGTTTTTACCTGGTGGCTTAATAATGGTAAAGTGGGTATTTGGGGGTTAAATTATTCAAATAAGATGACATGCGTTTTTTCTGCTAGTGGTAAAGAAGCAGAGAACCGGGAATTTGCAGAAATTTTAGGAGAAATATATGATGCTTACCGTGTGGGTGTAACAGCGAAAGATGAGGAGGGGGAGGCAGAGGTGCTCATTAAAGAATCCGTAACTGAAGGGAAGGGAGAAATTAAGGGGAAAAGGCAGGCAGATTTAGTAAGTATGAAAGCTGAGACACCACTGAACACTGAAGCAGCTAATATGGAAGGGGGATCAGCAGAGATAGACGAGAAGGCTAGGCCCTTTAATCTTTTTGGTAAGAGACTAATGGAGTTAGAGGAGAGAATTAAAAATCTGGAGAGAGACATGAGCCGGGTTAAGGTTCTTGAAAGTAAGTTTGAAAACTTGGAGGGGATAATTTCTAGTCTCGGCAAAGTTGAGAGTGGAGGTTTGGAAGAAACTCTTAGATTGTTGGAGGAGAGGGCATCTGTTATAGAGGAAATGATGGAGGAGATTAGGTCCACTGTTAATGTTCTAAATGAGCAATTGGGGGAGTTTAAGAAACGTGAGATAGAGATTCTTAGATTGATCAAGGAGTTTCCCGATAATAAGTAGGTGAAAAATCTTGGAAATCGGAGATGAGGCAACTAAGGCAACTGAAAAGCTTCAAAGAGCCACCCTAGAATTCTTTGAATTATTAAAAAAATATAAAACCGCCTTGGATGAAACAGTTTCCTTGATTTCCGAGTATAAAACAGAGGTTTTTCCTATTCTGGAAAAGGTGGTTAATAGTGTATCTGTTTCAGAGCAATTGGAAGCTTTCAAAAATAGTGGCAGAATAAGCAGAGTATCCGAAACAGAAAATGTGGGGATTCCTCTCGCTATTTGTTCTACTTCTTATGGGGAGGGAGATAACAAATTATTTGGCATTATTGAGAAAATTTATGAAGAATTTGAGGACAAGAATAAACCTTTTAATTACTTCTTCTTCCCGGATTATGAGGGAAAAGTAGAGATTAGTGAGAGCTTCACAAAGATTGTTAAAATGCTCTTTGTGGAGAAGATTAACAAATCTGCAAATAAGGTAGCAATCGTCATAAATTTAAGGACCCTTCCCCAATTACCTTCGGGAGGAGGTAAAATTTTTGTCGACAAGAAGTTTAGAAGAGATTCTCATAATATTCGAGAAAAGCTTAAAGAGTTGCTTGATAAAAATATCAGTGTAGAAGACGATGAAGAGCTCTTTGGTGGGGGTAGCCTAACATACTGTTTGAAACTTATGGCAGAATCTGAAAAAATAGTAGTATCAGTTCTTGACTTAACTATCACAAAAGATATTGTTGAAATAAATAAGATTCGCGAATTAGTCCAAATTCTCTGTGAAATAGTCGAGAAAGAAATCTCCTAATAGAAGGTATTTAACCATGTCGTCTCAGAACGCCTTACAATTAATGAAAATGCCTTTCACGCACGGTATAGAGATGGAAATTCAGATCGTAAACCTTAAGGGAGTCTGGATTGACGGAGAAAAAATGGTAAGCATTATGGGTAAAATTGTCGAGGATGCAGAGACAAATCTAAAAAATATCTTAAAGAAACAGTCAGACCCTGTGACCGCCTTCGTAAATAAAAAGATTTCAAACATAAGAGTAGAACAGATAAAGAAGAGAGGCGACACCCTAGTATGCACTTACAAGCTGCCTGATGGTAAACAAATAGATGTAGAAATCCTCGGTAGAGATCCTCATATTGGTACAATCACTTGGATTTTAGAGGTAGCAACGCCTCCATGTGATACCTTTGAGGAGTTGACTTGGTGGGCGCACACTCTTGTGAAACTTTCTCATGATGCACTTCCGCCAGGTGTGAAGGTTGTTACGACAGGTTTGAATCCTCTTATGGATTTTCAGCAAGGACTCAGTTTCGGTGATCACCACCATATTGGAGTCCCCGACTCGAATCTTAGAATTTATGTTTATAACCTGCTTAGAGCTTTTTTGCCTCATTTGATTGCGTTATCTGTAAACTCTCCATTTGTGGAGGGAAAACCCACCGACATCGTTGAGATAAAGGAGGGAAGGCTGCAGGCCCCAAGATGTGTTAGGAGCGTGAGATTGGAGAAAAATATTAAGCAACTGGGGCCGGATGATGCTCAACACTATATTCCTTATCTTGAGGGTTACGATGAAAAGAAGTTTGAGAGCATAGTAGGGCGTGTTCCCGCTCGCATGTGTGATATGTTCCCCTTCACTAACTTTGGAACCGTGGAAGTACGGGTATTTGACTCTCAGATTAGTGTTATTAGAAGAATCGCCTTAGCGGTTTTAATTCAGGCACTAGCTTTGAAAGCTAAAAAAATGTTCCAAAAAGGCGAAAAAATCCCCGATATAGATTCTGATTCTCTAGTTAAGAATCGGAGATCAGCTATAAGATGGGGGTTAACGGGACCCTTCTTTAAACAAAAAGAACTAGATGGATTCATGAAAAAGCACCCAGAGTTCTCTAAGTTTTACTATCTTGAGGAACCGCATGATGGCCAGGAGCCTCTGAAAAGGATGCTGGATGCAGTTAAAAACATGCTGCTCTTTCTTAAGGAAGAATTTGAAGAAATGGGTGTGCTGCGTACAGAGTATCTCAAACCGGTTCTATTGACAGTTTATGGCGATTTAGGAGGCGGTTTTTCTCCACCACTAACTACCGCAGATTATCAGTTATTAAAATTCGTTGAGCTATCCGAGGATATGGAGCGTTTAACCCGTGAACTACAAATCATAGCTGATCAAAGCTGTGCTAATGTCTGGAGCGATCCTGTTCTCGGCACACCTAATCTGCAGGAAATAGCTCCAGCGACTGCAAGTATGGATATAAAGATTGAACCCGAAGTAGTTTTTGAGGGACAACCTGTAATCTGTAAAATATTTTTAGAAAATAAAGGTAAAAAGCCTTTGGAGAATATATTGATTGCCAGTGCGATTTATGACAGTTTGGGTGAAGAAAAACTCGGTGAAACATTTAAAGTGGAAAGATTAGAACCTGCGGAGAAAAGGGTTGGAGAATTCGAATTTAACACAGAAATCGGTATTACGCAGTACATGATGAAAACCGAACTAAAAGTCGGAAATGAAATCATGTCGATTGAAAGAAACACGATACAGGCTTATCATGTCGCATGTACTAGTAACCTCATTGCACAAGTTGATGGGGTGATAGTGACTGGCGCAACCGAAGTTCCCTATGCGGTATTTGTGGAGAACGCTACACCCCTGGATATGAATTTAACATTAAGAGTATCGATTTTAGACACCGATCAGAACGAAGAACTTTATTCAATCTCAAACGGGGAACAGCCCTGGGGTAAAAAGTTACGGCCCCTACACGCAAAAGGACAAGAATTATTCGTTGCTATGTCTGAAGAAATGGCTAAACTACAATGGGCTAAAGATGCATTAGAGGCACAGCAGGAAGGCAGTTGGAACGAAATTCCACCTTTAGTTCTACATCCTCGGATGGCGAAATCATCCTTCCTTAGTCCTCAGTGTTCCATTATGGCTCAGGTCTTAGACCAGAATGGAAAGGTTATTTCTGAAAATAGGTCTCCTACTTTCCGAGTATTCTTCCAGACACCTGAAGTTGCCCTTGAAATGATGAAAGAACCTAGCAAAACATATCATATTGGAGAGCCATTTGAAATCAGTTTCTCCGTAGATGCAACAAGAATTTCTTCCACAGACTCACTTGATGTAATCGTTAAATTAAAATCGGCAAGTACACAGAATTTTGAATTGGTTCTGAAAGAAGAAACCATAGATCCTACCAAAGTTTCGGTAATAACCACCAATTGGAAAACAACTGAGGACGCACTCAAAAATCTTCGTAGTGACATAATGAAGATTGCCGTAGAACTCTATCAGGGGGGGAGTTTACTTGAACATGAGGAGTTTCCACACAGGTTTAGACTTGTTAAGGGTCCGCCAATAGAAATCGAATGGATGGATGTTCCCAAGAGAGTTTTTGTAAATATGCCAGTTAGTGGAAAATTGAGAGTGGGAAAACTCAAAGAAGTTGAAAAACCCTTGGTCCTCAATGTAGAAGCCATCATCAATGACCAAAACCAATTAATACTTACTAAAAGCATAGACGACTTTCCATCAGAAGCAATAATTGATGTAAAACCCCTAAACATTCCTCAGGCTACCGAACACTTCTGTTTCAAGGCCACACTTATCAAAAATGGAAAACCCATCCTAGAATCCATTCATGAGGTTCCGGTAATTAATTTGGGAAGAGCGGTAGAAGTGACTTTCCAGAACATGCCGGATTACTTCACCCCAGGATCAGCTTATGATCTGATGATACAAGTAGCAAACAGAATTGATGACAAGATAGCTTTTGATCTAAATTTTGAGGGGGAAATAGAGGGGGAGAGAGTTTTCAGAGAGGATGTGCCCATACATCTTAAACCCAGGGAAACGCTATTGGCACAAATAGGGGTTAAAATACCTGCCCATATTGTAGATAAGGAGTGTGTCATAAACCTTGTTCTTAGTCAGGATGGTATAGTAGGTTGGGTGAACAAGAAGAGATTAAAAATTGAATTAGATAAGCCGAAATTCAGGGTAGGTTATAGCAGTAAACCGCCTTTAGCAGAATATGTAATGTTTCAGGGTGAAACTATGAAATTCAGTATCACTCCCATAGTTCAAAGCTTTGCTGATTACGACATTAATGCTAGAATAGTTTTCGGAATTTTTGAGAAAAATACAAAAGATGCATTAATGCAGAAAAAGATGGATACCATCCTAACCAAGGGAAAACCAGTTAGACCATTGGATCAGCCCATAATATGGGAGATAAAAAAATCAAATGATTTGCGAACATACTACCTTGGAACAATGATTTTCGATTTAGAAAATCCAGAACAACCTAAGGAAATTCCGAATAAACTAGTACTGAACTCACTAGTTGAAGTAACGATAGTTCCGGAAGCCTAAACCCTGTTAAAAATTTTTTCTCATTTTTTAGTTTGAAATTGAAAAAATATTGTTAATCTACTTCTAACCTAACTATCAAGTCCCGAGCAAGTTTCTGGTACCATTGCAATAATTGCCCCAAGTCTTCGGCTTTAAAGAATATGCCTCTACCTGCGCTTGCGATGGCTTCCATTATTCTCTCTTGTATTTCGCTTCCGATTCCCACTGTGAAAATGACAGCATCTTTTCTTTCTGCAAAATACTTGTGGGCCATTTCCACTGGTGGACCTTCTTCCCAGAAATCGGGGTAACCGTCAGATAGCAGCACTATCATCGAGGGTTTCTTTTCTTGGGGTGCTTCTTTTTCCCATAGTGAAATCATGTTAGATGCCTCTATTAGAGCTTCGGACATATTTGTATGACTGCTGGAAACTTTGTTTAATCGGTCTATTATTAGACGACCTAGTTGTGATACTCCAGACATTTTGCTTTTACCAGGATGGAAGTAGGGAAGTTTTTTACCACCAGTCATTAGGAAGGTTAACGGGTCCGCAGTTTCACTATAGGTAATTACTGCTATCTTTTCACCAAATCCTCTTCCCACCTTTTCTACCAAGTAGAGTAAGGCTGCAAAAACTGCTCCACTGGCTCGCTTTACTTTCTCTCCCTCTTTAAACTGTTCTAGAAACTCTTTAAGTTCAGGCACTTCAGCTCCTAGAGTCTTTATGGCTTCCACTGCGGGAGTGATATTTTTAACTGTCATATCTTCAGTTAACATGCTTCTTGAAACATCTATCAGTAGTATTGCGTTAAATGGGACTGCTGCTCGCCATGGTTTTATTTCATAGTCTTTGAGTTCTGAAAAATTAATTACTCCGATTTGCTTTCCGGATAAGCTAGGCTCGGTTGAAGATATATGAATATTTATTTCCTTTTGGGGCCACTTTAACACCCAATCTTTAAAAACCACTCTGTGATCTAAGAATTCCTGGAATTTTTCCTTCGCTTCAATAACGCCTTGTATAGAGTCTTCTGAAGAACCAGAGATAGCCTCAATTCCAAAGACTATTCTAACAATTTTTTGTGGTTTTCCGATAAATTTTCTTACTGTGACCTCAAAGTCCTCGTCCAATCCGCAGGCTTCGCAGAGAGAAGGCTCCATCACGATTTCTCCGATAGGCGTGTCGACGTCTGGGCGAGATAGAGCGACCCCCCAGGTTCCTGACAAGGGATCTTCGAATTCTATAACTGAGCCTTCCATAGCATTCAGGCTTTCCGCTTCACTTTCATTAATTAAAACATAGCCACTTAATCCTTCCTGAGTAGCAATCTTAAGCTTAATTCCAGGCTGTTGAGGTGCTGCTTCAAGTTCTTCTTCCGGTTTCTTTTTTACTATCTCTTCTTCAACGGCTTCTTCAATTTTTTTCTCAGGCTTCTCTTTCTCTTCTTCTAATCCTTCGACAGGCTCTTCTGCTTCTTCCTTTTTCTCAAGCTTTTCTAGCTTCTTAATCTCTTCTTCGCCAGATTCTTCCAAATCCTTTGATTCTTCATCTCTTTCCGACACTTTTGCTTTCCTCCCATTTTGAGAGGAACCCCAATTGATTTCGGGTTTCCAATAATAAGATTAGATTCAGACTTTAATTCTTTTATGGTTATAGCAACTATTCATTTATCAGATTCGGGTGATTCTAGTTTTTACCATTTGCTAGTTAGAATTCTCGGTTTTAGTTATAGATTTTATAAATTCAAACATTTTTTGAGGATCGATTTCTAGACTTTCCGGCCATAGTTTTTCGTAGAAAGATCTGCGTAAAATTGCATCGTCGTATCGAAGTATTCTATTTTTTATGGGTAAAGAGTTCATCATATTATTATCTAATCGAGCTATTGTTAACATATCTAACAAGGAAATCACTATCAGGTTTATATCTTCAAAATGTTCATTTTTCTTTCTGGATATTGTTAGCTTAAAGTCCCGGGGCCTAACCTTAAAGTTAGGGTGAGGATCTATGAAAAAATCGATACTGGAAAGTTCGTATGATTCATCACCCACCTGTACAGCGACCTCTTTTGCTAGTGTTCTTTCTGTTGACTCTGCCAAATCCATTGCCACGTTTATCTTGGCGAAATTTGTTTTGATTTCTCTTTTGAAGGGGGGAACCAGTTTCAGAAGATTAGAGCCTAGAACTCGTTGGGCATCTTCTGTACCACCTGGAAAGTCTTTACTCAGAACGTATGAAATGAATTGGACTGCGTGTGGTACATCAAAATAGTTGTAATCGGTGCCGAAAAGTATTTTCTCTGACCAGTTCCTATACCTTCCAAGATTGGGTTGTAGAATTTCTTTGGCTTCTTCAAATAATCGGGGAATTCCTGCATCATGAACTCCTGAGGTGTCGCCATAAATGTTGGGATGACTTAACACTGTGAATAATTCGTGATGCCCAAGGTGGAAACCTATGTGTGCTAAAATTACCTTAAGATTATAAACAAGCGCCTTATCTATAGACTGTAGTTCGCCTCTAGCCATCCTGGTCACTTCGTGAATATCTAACACTTGGCCAAAGCCTCGAGTGTCAAAAAGAACTGGAATGTTAAGTTTTGCCGCTTCTACTAGAATGTTTTTAACTTCTATGGAAACTATTTCACCACTCCAACCGTCGGATCGAGGATGAACTTTTAATCCTCTGAGCCCAAGCGTTTCCACCATTCTATGCAGCTCATTTACGGCAAGCTCACCCTCTGCCGGAACCACTCTTCCAAATCCTATCAATCGGAGCGAATAGGGTGCACGAGTTACCCATCGAGCAATGTTATCATTAGAACGCCAGTAGATTGCCTTTCCCTCGTCTTCATCCCTCCATTTAAACTCATCATTGAAAGGGAATACCACGGTCTGATCCACGACCCAGGTCCCATTTAAGGTGTCCTTCCATTTCTTATTATTTCGCACAATTTCATTCAGAAATCCAAGGGGACTAAATCTAAATATATGGGGCTTGTTAGAAAATAGTTTTGATAGTTGTTTGCCCACTTTAACGTAGAAATCGAAGGTTCCACCTGGTGCAACTGGGTTTCTATTACTGTGACCATCAACATCTGCCCCCAGATGGTGATGGGCGTCTACAATGTAAAAACGATGAATTTTTTTGGATTCAATTTCCTCAAATTCGAGCATCACTTCTCACCCAGAAATTTTTTCCCGATTTCACGAGATAGTCTATCAACATCTGCTTTTATTATACTCATTTCCTTGTTCCAGTTTTCAACTGGAGAAATTATAGTTACTACATTTTCCGAGATTTCGATCATGCGTTTTTCCATCATGCGATTTAACTCATTAAAATTTCGTTCAAGGTGCTGTATAGATGTTTCGAGAGAACTTTGGGCTGACAGAATAGTTTTTTGGTTTTTATTAAGATTTTCAATAGATTCTATAAGCTCAGTATTTTTTTGCTCAAATTTTTTCTTTAGATTATTTTGTTCATCGTTTAATTTTTCTGAGATATTTGTTAAGTTTGAGCCGAAATTTTTTAGGTGACTTTCAAGTTCCAAATATTTTTTCTCAACATCTTTTAGACGATTATCAAGTTCACTCAGTATCTTGATAAAAACTTGGACTAATAATTCAATTAATCCACTGGATGAATCAAACTTTTCAAGCAAATTATTTAAATTCTCAGATTTTTTACCGGGCATCACTAATCGCCTTAATTAAATGGAGAAGATGAACATGACCAATTTTGTGTTAAGAATAATCGGAGTACAAGTATCAATAAGCAGATAAACAAATTAAACATATCCCTTTCCACAATGACTTTAACAGTCAATCAAAAATACTTGTGGTTAAAAAATATTTCAATTCACAAAATTATTAATATAAAAAAATTTTTCAAATTAGTATATTTCAAATAAAACCCAAAATAGGGGCGGGTTTAAAAGTGGGTGGAAAATTTTTAAACTCCAAATTATGGTATAATCAATAGTTTACCTAATTTTAAGACTCCCGAAAAATAAAAAAACACTAAAAACTATTAAGAATCATAAAGAGAAACGTTTTAAACTAATAAAACATAATTTAACCATAAGAAAAAGCGCGAGAAAGTGATTATGATGAGCCTTTTAGTCTATGACGTTAAAGGAGACGGAGAAGTAGATAACATAGACCAACTTGACAAGAACCTTTTAACAAGCGATAGGGTACTTATTGTAATTGCAGAAAACAACAAGAAAATTTACCTTTGGAAAGGAAAAAACAGCCCGGTGCGTAAAAAATTCGTTGGAGCACGTAGGGCAGCGGCCCTCAGAACCGAATACGGATTCGCTTATAAAGTTGTAGCCATGGACGAAACAGACGAAGAAGCAGACTTTCTTGCCCTAATAGGAATGAAACCCACCGCAAAACCAAAACCAGTAATAAAAGGATCAGTAGAAGCGCCGACACCAGTAACATCATCAACAGTAGAAATAGAACCCGAACCAACACCAGAACTAAAAACAAGACCGGCATCAATACCGGAGCCGAGGATTGTGGTTAGATCAGAGCCTAAGCTTAGGGCCACCACAGCCACAATCGAGAAACCGAGTCTAAGAGAAGAGGAAATTATGGCCAAGCTCGAAAAGATCGAGGTTCCACAGGGGTTAGTTAGGGAACTGGTTATTGCCGGGCATGCGTTATATGCGATTAAGGAAAGCAAAACCAGTATTTTTGGTAAGGAGAGTGTTGAAAGGAAATTAGAGCGTGTCAATCCTCCAGAAGGAATATTTCTGGCAGAAGACTTTATTCCTAGAGTAGTTGTAGAAAACGGTGTAATTCAGGCCATTGAATTCCTTAAGGAAAGTCCAGACGTCGATATATCAGCTATCGAGCCCCTAAAAGAGGAAATGGTGTCCCATCTTCGCGATTTGGTGAGCGCATTTAGGTTGGGTAAAGAAAAATAATGAATATTTTTTAAATCCCACTTTCCGCACCCTTTACGAATATTTTGAGGTTTTTTCGTTTTTTATCAATTACTGCTTGTTTTCTTTGCTTGGATTCAAAAACCTTTCAGAAAAATTTGTCCCCGGGGAAGGCTTTCCCCGTGTTTAATTCCCCACTCCCAGTTTTTAACCTGTTGTGGTGGCCGGTTGGAGACCGCGGTTCCCCTCCTA
>NZ_JBRAKS010000058.1:0-15058 GCF_052745115.1 Candidatus Jordarchaeum sp. | reverse complement strand
TTTGCGAATCTATCGTCTGGAAGTGTCCTAGATGGGTAAGTTTCGGACAACGGTTCTCTTTAGGACTAGAGGAGAATACAAATTTTTATTTTTTTCATATCTTATTTAGGGGGGACGCTATAAAAGTTCTAAAATTGGTAGCACCTAATCAGTAAATAAACCTACATAAGCTTCGTTTTAGACAAGTATGAAAAAAGTTTTTCATAGCAAACCATCATACGCTTGCGCGTTTTAGATAAATTATGAAAATCTTTAGTTTTTCGTGGGAAATAAAAGAGTAGGATATTTTTGTATTAAATTGCACATTAGAGATCGAACGATGTTCCAACAATTCCTAATACGGAGCTCTCCGGGATGTCGTTCATAAGCCGGGCAGTAAATCCGAAGCCACTACAGTGCATTGCGCACAGTATTTCTGGTTTTAGTTCTTTTAGGAATTTGATGGTTTTGTTGATTCTCCCCTTGCTTGCCCAGTTCATGTGGTAGCCACCAATGAGTGCATAGACCTTGTTAATTCCGGAAAGTTTTTGCGCCATTTTTACCGTATTCATTATCCCTGTGTGGCCACAGCCCGTTAGTATTACGAGGCCCTTGTTTTTAACTTTGATGAAAATTGAAATTTCGTCTCGGAAATCATCGAAAAAGATTTCACCATTTTTTTGAAGGTATAATCCGGTTGTTAACTCCTCTTTGAGTGGAGTTTCTATCTCGCCGCTGGTCCATACTCCCGGAGCTAAATGAACGGGGTTACTTGTTTCTACCAGTTTTAAATTCTTGCTTTTTATCTGTTCACTGAGCATTTCTTTATTTAGTCCTGGTAGCTGCCTGATTTTTTGTTCTTTTTGTAATTGCTCTAATTTTAGCATATTAACCTCTATTTGTTTACCCATTAAGTCACCCATGAGTGCCCATTTTGGATAAAATGCGTTTTTGGCAACTATGATTTCTGTTCCTGGAGAAAATTGACCGATGATGTGATTGAGTCCTCCGAAATGGTCAAAGTGACCGTGTGAAAGAACAAATTTCTCAATTTTACTAAAGTCTATCTGAAGAAACTTCATGTTGTTTGCAATGGTGCCCAATATTCCTCCAGCGTCTAATAAGAATGTGTGAACATTTTCGCCCTTTTTCACTTCGAAAAGCATTGCTAAACCATGCTCTGCGGTGCACATCAATGTGGAGGCCCCTGGCTGTTGTACTTTTTCTTTAAATTTCTCATCTGTTAAAAGCGTGATGTCGGTTGTGTTTTCGGATAACACTTTAATTCTAACTTTATCTACTCCTTCACCAAAATCTAGACTCAATATTAAACCCTCAACATAATTTTGTTTTATCAATTAAAAGTAGATTTCTTATATAAATGAAACTGTCATCTCTAAAATTAATGGTTCAATTTTTCTTTTCTGATTTGTAAACCTATGAGAATTCAATATTTTTGAAAAGAATTTCGTTTAATTTATTTATGAGGATGTTGACTGTTCAAAAGTTTTGGCTGCTTGTTCCAGGTTTGCTTCATAGGTTGATTCTTTAGTGTAGCGCTGCCTAATTTTTACAAAAAGAGGAAAGTTTACGGCGCTGCCCACTATTAAGGCTTCTCCAACAGGTAAGCTGGAGATCATTCCTGCTGTTTCTGAGGTTATCATTTCGGAGCTCGCCTTTATGGTGTCCAAGTCGTTGGGATTAGTAATTCGTAGTATAATGTGGGTGTTGGCTTGGCTGAGAACCGTAGTTGATAATCTCACCGGTCTTTGACTAAGTAAACAAATACTAGCGTAGAATTTTCTTCCCTCTCTTGCTATCTGCTCTATAATGCTTTGGGAGATTGCTAGTTCCTGCCTTGCCTGTGGGCAGAACTGGTGTGCCTCTTCAAGGATCATTGTGAAGGGCGGTATTTTACCATTTCTTCTAAGGCCAAATAATCGGGAGGCAACATAGCTTACAATTAACTGTTTTTTCCTAAGACTTGTGGCTTCACTCAAATCAAGAATAACTGCTTGGCCAGCTTTAACAATGTTCTCTAAATCAGGGGTTTCTTCTGCTCCAAAGAGTTTCGTATCCTCAAGTTCGTACAGCCAACTTAACATTGCTTCTTTCGTTCTCTGCGTTATCTTTGAATCATTTTCTATATGGGTTAATAGGTCTTGTAGAGAGTAGGATTTTTCCCGATATTCTCTTCTCATTTCAGTAATTATTCTACCCAACTCACGTACTTGTATCGGTGACATCTCTGGCTGGAAAGCTCCAAACCATCTACCAGATATGAGGGAAGTTGCAAATTGCACGAAGGGACTCTTTACAACAATTACTTTATCTGAAAAATCTAATTGAACATCTTTATCTGGTTTATTCGCAAGTGAGGAGTATTCACCGTGAACATCAACAACTACAACTGCAACTCTACCACTTTCAATTTTTCTAGATAGTAACTCTTCAATTAATACCGAAGCTAAGTAGGATTTACCACTTCCACTCATCGCCAAAATAGCCAAATGTTTCTGCAATAGTCTAGTCATATTTAAAGAAACCGAAACGTCATGGAAACGTAAGTTACCCAAGTACAATCCATGCTCCAAGTCGAGACCAAGCAAATCTACGAGAACTTCATCATCAGCTATGTAAACTCTCTCACCGGGTGAAGGGGGAAAACTCACCTTGTCAAAAAAGCCGTTGTTTGAGAAAATACCTAAGGGCTTCGCGGTTGCAATAAGCATATCCCATCGGTCACAGGGAAAAATTGAGGTTAAGGATTGGCCCCCACGCTCATATTCTTTCACATACTCCGCGTGTGAGTAAAAGCGATTGGTTTTGATTATCTCCTGAATCATGCCTAGCAGTAGACCGTCCTCAGTATTAATCTGGATATACTGGCCTTTTCTCACCGGGATCGGCTCATCGTTAGTGATTACGAAGCTAAAGTTCGAGGTGGTTGGACTAGGCGGATAATTTGAAGTAATTACAGTGCCCACGAATTTCATTCACTTTTTCTCCTCACCAAAATTCTAATGAAAAACCAATTTAAACATATCTTATCGTAATCTTTACATTAAATTGAACTTAGATTTATACACCATAAGCCCTCCTTTTCGAATACATTAAGGAGGGTGTAATTCCCGTTTTTTGCACAATCTGATCGTAAATGAAGTCCAAATCGGTTTCCTGAAGCTTAGCTTGGGCATGGGCCTCCACCTGCACTGTTGGAAGTCCGAATTCTGGGTGGTGGCAGGATAAGGAGTATATAAGCGAAGAGATTTTTTGAGTGGTTTTAATGGGATTCACATCGCTTGATAGATACTCTACTCTTAAGGGACTATCTAATTCAACCGGCTTAAGATAAAAAACATTGAGTTTTTCTGCCCATTCCTGTTTTAAATCCTTTAGTGGACCATACTTTTCACTATTCTCCGCGTACTTGACAGTTGTCGTTCTTTCCCCAACATCGAGGAAACGGTACAAGAACTCCGTGTCTCGGGTACGTTGAATAATCCTTCTATAATCAAAAGACAATAGATCTTTTAGCTCATCAACTTTACCTAAGAGCAGTGGAGATAATCGGGAGAGTATTTGAAGGAATCTTGTACTCCTGCTATCCTTAACAACTCCGGCAAGAAGAATTCCATTACCCGTAGATATCCTATAGAGTTTTTCTAGGGACCTTATCACAGTTTCATATTTTTTAAATAAAGAGGGGGAGGAGGGTCTATCACTTGGCTGAGGCAGTATAGCCCCATCCAGAATAATGATGTCCATCGGGTGGCGTCCCTGAGAATCGGTAGCAACTTTAATCTCAGCCAATAATCTTTCTAACGATGCTGAAATCTCATAGTCGCTTCTGGATAAGGGCTCAAGATTAGAAACAATTGCGGGAGGAGGATATTCTCGCGGAAAATATTCAACCTCAACACGCCCCTCAGAACCATAAACAAAGATTGCCGCAACCGCTCTAATAAGCATCAGGTCAATTCCATGGAAAGACCTACTTATCATACCCCCATCCACGGCGCCAACCCGCATTCCTTCAAGCTTCACGGGACTAACCGGATAGGCTAACTTCTTCTCAAAAACGTCCAGAAAGCCACTACGCTGCACCAAGTCAAAAATTTCCTTATCCTTAATTCTGCGAAAAGCCTCGGCAAGCTTTTTACGAGCAAGTTCCACCTCTTGAATCTCAGAAGCAATACGAGAAATGTGACTCTCCAAAACCCAAGGACGAAGATCAACCAACTGTAATAACCCTCCAAATAAAAATATGCTTACAAATCGTTTTAAACCATGCGTGTAATCAGACTGGAAAACGTCTTACAAAACACTACTCCAAAAAAGAAGCCTTACCAGCGGAAATAAAAACTATAAGAATGAAGAAAAATGTCAAGCCATTAGCCAGATTATAATCATTCATACCTCTTGACCAGTTTTCTCCTTTATCTCCTTTATAAGCCATTCAATCGCCTCTTCACCGTGCAGAAGATTCTTTAAATCCTCTTCCAAGTTCTTAGCCTCAATCACCGCAAACCAACCCTCACCATAAGGATCACTATTCGCAGCTCTGGGATTTTTCACAATCTTTCCCACCTCTCGGATTACTCCCCCCACAGGAGCAAACAGTTTTCCAACCCACTTTCCGGTCTCTATACTGCCGAAAACATCCCCCTGATTCACCTCTGAACCCACTTCCTTTATCTTCACATAAACAACTTTACCCGCTATCTTCTGGGCAAAATCACTCCAGCCCACCCGGACACGATTGCCTTCCTCAATACGGGTCCACAAGTGATCCTTAGTATAATAAAGATCCTCCGAAAAGAGATATCTACCAATTTCCTTCATACCTGAATCTCTCCAAACTCTTATCAAAAGACATTAATATTCAAGAAACACTGTTTCGAAACAATTTTATCAAGCATATAAATAATTATTTCGTTAGATTTATATGATAAATGCTTCTAAGCTTTAAAAGCAACCCAGCAAAAAATTAAATCGTTCTAATCAAGGAGGAAGAAAGATGGCAATGGATCTAGACGAAATCACCATAACCAAACTAATAATCAACTCCTACATGAGAGACTTACTAGAAGCCACAGACGTAGACGTCGTAATCGCAGGCTCCGGACCCGCAGGACTCACAGCAGCCAAATACCTAGCAGAAGACGGAGCCAAAACAGTCGTCTTCGAAAGAAAACTCAGCACTGGCGGAGGATGCCACGGAGGAGGAATGATGTTCAACAAAATAGTAGTCCAGAGAGAAGGAAAATTCATACTAGACGATTTTAAAATAAACACAGTAGAAGTCGAACCAGGATACTTCGTAGCAGACTCCCTAGAAACAGTCGCAAAACTAACAGCAGGCGCAATAGACGCAGGAGCCAAAATCTTCAACCTAATAAGCATCGAAGACGTCATGATACGCGAAGCAGACAAAATCACCGGAGTAGTAATACAATGGACCGCAGTGGAAATGGCCAAACTACATGTAGACCCCATGACCGTCAGATGCAAATACGTGGTCGACGCCACCGGCCACGACGCCGAAATCTGCAACGTTGTACTAAGAAAAATCCCAGGAGCCAGACTGGAAACAGAAACCGGAAAAATCATCGGCGAAAAACCAATGTGGACCCAAATAGGAGAAAAAATGCTCATAGAAACCACAAAACAAGTCTACCCCGGCCTCTTCGTAGCAGGAATGGCCGCAAACGCAGTCTCCGGAGGACCGCGCATGGGACCAATATTTGGTGGAATGTTGATTAGTGGTCGGAAGGTGGCTGTAGATATTTTGGAGAATTTGGGTAAGATTAAAACGTGAATTTTCTTTTTTGTGTTCTGGTGATTCGGTGAGTGGAGGTTTCTGCCTTTTGTGGGGTTTTTAACAGTTTTATTGTGGTTGTTTTGATTTTGTGTTGGTAAAAAAAAATGTGGGGGGTTATTTTACTTCGCGTATCTGTGTTATTATGCAGGCGGCTCCGAGGGTTACTAGTAGTATTGAGATTAGAATTGTGATTGCGGTGATTGGGTCTATTAGCTGTCCGAGTAACTGTTGTGCTATAAAACCGGCTCGTGAGATTATATCCCATATTGCTTGGTAGTATTCGAATCCTAGAATGTTTACGTTTAGTATGTTGGTTGCTAGGCCTCCCAGATCTAGATATTTTAATGCGTCGGCGATTGAACCTAGGAAAAACATTAGGAAACTTGAAAAGAAGGATACTACTAGTAGGTATATGAGGGCGATGACGCCTGCGAGGATTGGGCGGTCGACAATTGATGAGACTAGTGTGGTGACGGAGCCAACTGTTAAAATGAAAATCCAAGTTATTAGGATTAGATTGTTTGCGACGTATATTGTGTAGCTTATGCCTTCTATAAGTATCCCTAGCGGGGCTAGGATAGAAAACGCAAATATAAAGTACATGGTATAATAAACTAGTATGGTTAGGATTAAACTGATGAAAGCGAATCCAAAGAATTTTGTCAGGACGAGTTGGGTTTTGTAAACCGGTTTTGAGACGTATACTGGTAGGGTGCCGTGTTCACGGTCTCCCGCTATTATCCCAGAGGTGAGGATTGTTACTATAGCGATTATCGGGACGCCAAGGTAGTATATTGTTGCAAAGCCTCCCATTCCAAACCCGATTCCGGTGCTTATACCCATTGTTCCTGCGAAAACATTTCTGAAGGTTAGTATTGCCCCGTCTTCTCCGTATATACCGTTTAGGAATAGGCTGATTTGTACTTGGTTGAACATGCCTGGATACTGTGTGACTGCGTATGATATGAGGATTATTATTAGGGGTAGTACCATTAGTGCTGCGAAGGCGGCGAAGGATTTTGTTCTGTAGGAATTTTTCACCTCTTCCCAGAATAGTCGAATTGATTGGCTTAGAAGATTGATTATTCTATCGCTTAGGGATTCTTCTATCGCTGATGGTTTTTCTGGAATTGTTTTAGTTTTAGTTTTGGTTTTAACTCTTTTTTTGCTCATTTTTTGTTTCCCCCATTATTTGTAGGAAAATGTCTTGGAGGCTTTCCCCTAGGGGAGCGAATTTGACGAGTTGAACTTTGGTGTCGACTAGTAGTTTTGGCAGTTTCTGACCCAGTTGATCCATATCTGTTGCCTTTATGAGTATACGGTCGTCGCTCTTGGTTACGCTTGTGACGAAGGGTGCTTTTTGTAGCTCAGAAATAATCGCCTCGGGTTTATCAACTATGAGCTCGTAGTCATGTTTTCCTCTTTTTAGTTCCGCCTTTTTGATGTCTTTTAGTTTGCCCTGTTTTATCAGTTCTCCTCTGTGGATAATTCCCACGTAGTCGCTAACAACTTCGATCTCGGGAAGAACGTGGCTGGATACGAATACGGTTCTTCCCTCTTTGGTTATATCCTTGATTCTCTCCAGTATTTCGCTTCGTCCTATGGGGTCGAGGTTACTGGTAGGCTCATCGAGGATAACTAGTTCGGGGTCACCCATTACTGCCTGTGCTAGTCCGAGGCGTTGCTTCATTCCGGCGCTCAGATTGCCTATGGGTGCTTCGCCCCAACCGCCGAGACCAACCCATTCTAATAGTTCTTCTGCTCTTGCATCTGTATCGGCTGAGGACATGTTTGATAGAATTCCGATGTAGCGTAAGAAATCGATGGCTTTAACGTGAGCATAGTATCCTACTCTCTCTGGTAGATAACCTATCTTCTGTCTAGCCTGGAATGAACCCGCCTTATGTCCAAAAACTTTGGCTTCGCCTTCCGTTGGTGAGAGCAGTCCGAGTATGATTTTAATCGTGGTTGTTTTTCCAGCTCCGTTGGGTCCTAGGAGTCCGTAGCAGGTTCCTTCCTCAACTTCTAGATTGATTCCCTTTAGAGCGCGAAAATTCCCGAACACCTTTTTTAGATTTTGAGTTTCGATTGCTAACATAGCTGTCTCTCCTAAACCTTCTTTCTTAAAAATTTAGACAAGCTCTGACCCCATCTTCTCCAAGGCCAAGGAAGCATTAGTATGAAAATTACTGAAGCGGGTATGAATAAGCACAGGAAGATTACACGAGCATAGTAATAATTAGAGACTCCAAGAGAAACACCCAGTGTGGATTGCAGTTGGTATATGCTAATCTGTTCTCCTTCTTTGATTTGTAACTGAATTAGAAAACCACTATTTGCATCGTAGTTGGCAATAATTGTTCTGTCTGATCCTGAATAAAAGACCGCTTTTGTGTTTCTTAACAATTGTTGCACACTTAACTCAGTTTCACTTACGATAACACCAGTGTTATTACCTATGTTTACAGGAGTTCCGATTGGCAACCACGGAGGAATCCACCACAGAAAGTGTTCCCCAGTAGTATTTGTTTCTCGTGTGTAAAGATTTACCTCACTATATTGGATGGGGGCAAATCCGTTTCTTTCAGCCACCAAAACCGTGTTTGGATTAGCATATCCCTCAGACCAAATCACTGTCGATGTTAATCCACTTAGCGTTGCGGTACCGTTACTCTGTACGGTGTAGTCATATCTAAAATAGTATAATATAAATGGGGTATTGGGATAAGTTGGTGTAGGCTCTGATTGGAAATAAACCGCAGAAGTTATCCCTAGAATCAAAGCAAGTATCACAATAAAAATTAAAATTCTGCTTCGCACCTCATACTACACCTCCTCCAATCCTTCTTTCTTGAGTTTACGAATCTTTAGCCAACGATTTGAGAGAATCATCGATATCGGTAACAGAAAGACCATAGAGTACAAGAGAATAAGATAATAGTTAATCACCGGTGGCGCACTGCCCGGATTGGGCAGTACCAAAGATACAGTTGGTACATCACTAGCCAAGTAAACAGTGTAATTTTCAGAAGTTTTTATGGTTACGCTGAGATTAAAAGAAGTCTGAGAGGGAAAGCCAGCAATACCTTCAAGTAATAACACGTTTTCAGACTTCACCAGAGTAAAGTTATCTAAGAAGGGGAAGGGGGAAAGCGGAATCATATTCGTGTCCGATGCGAATGCATTTGAAAGTGGAAACATCAGTCCTCGGCTTATTTTTGTTCCGTTGGAAACACTGTTAACAATTATATTTTGTACGCTGCTGTTGCTATTGGCGTTAATTCTAAGGATCCAAACCGCGACGTTGCCCTCTACTAAAATTCCTATATCGGTGGTCACGGTGAAATTTACTTCAGCTTCTGGTATAGTTTTTGAGAATGTGTATGTATGGCTCATGGGTTGTGCGTAAACTGGTTGAGTCTGGGTTACTAGTAATGGTATGGATAGGCTTATTGCTAGTACTAGTATTATTAGTATTGAATGTTTTTTCATTCTTTTTCCCTTTTGTATTTATAAGCTAACTATTTCAAGTAGTATGAACTACTCTCTGTAGTTAAACTTAAATAGGTATAATTAATATAACTATTTAAAGATTATGGTGAATTGAAAAGAATTGTGGGAAATTAACCCACGTTCTAGAGGATAATCCCGTTTCCGGGAAGAACTTCAAGGAAAGTATAGTTATGGTTGACAAGCCTAAGGTTTATGAGTTTAAGCCCCATGAAAAGGATTTGTCGAAGGTATTAGGCGATCTGGAATCGGAGGTTATGGATACCCTTTGGAAGCTCCAAAAAGCGTCTGTTCGAGATATTCATGAGGACATAAAGAGCCGTCGATCTTTGGCTTTTAACACGGTAGCTACGATTCTTGACAGGTTGTATAAGAAAAAGTTCGTGGAACGCGAGTTGATAAGAGAGAAAGGTATCTACTATGTTTATTCCCCCGCCCTGACCCGAAAAGAGTTTGAAAAGTTAGTTGCAAAACATGTTCTAGGCGGACTTTTTGAATCTTTTGAGGACTCTACCATAATGTTTTTGCTCGAAAACTTAAATATAAATAATCCGGAGATGTTAGAAGAAATCAAAAAACAGTTGAAAAAGATAAAGAGTAAAGGTGAGTCTAAGACGTGAATCCATTTCTCGAAATTTTTAGACTACTTGGCTTATTTATTAGATTCATATTTGATGCTATAGCATCTAGTTTCAATGTTTTATTCTTATTTAATCTGTATCAAATTGTTACACCTCTTGAACAAATGCAATCAATTTTGGGGGGTTTAGTTCTCTTAATGCCCTTTATAAGTCTCATTATTTGTAAAACGGTAAAAGAAGACGCATACTCTATAAAAACCAAGATTTGGCTATTTACCCTCTTCCTACCAATAGTTTTTATTCCTTTAAGATTTTTAATTTCGCAGATATACCTTTTAAGTATAGGGCATCCTATTTCCCCAATGTTTGAAAATATTTATAGCACAGGTTTTTTGACTTATTGCGTCTTCCAGCTAATTATTACCTGTTTTGTATTTCTTTTTATGTTTAAGGGAATAAAATCTTTTAGTAACCGTAAAGATGTTTTCCAATCCAAACTTGTGATTAAAAGCAATGAAAATTTTAATGATTATGGTCAGCTAAAAAGCATTACCAAAAGACTTGCTCGACTGATGGATATAGATATGCCGGAAATCTTTGTTTTAAAGTTTGAGAGTCCCATAATGTTTACCGTTGATGAAAGCAAGGAAATCCCCTTAATAGTTGTTTCAAATAGTTTGATTGACTTGTTAGATGAGCAGGAGCTAGAAGCCTGCCTGGGTCACGAACTAGCCCATATAATGAATAATGATAGGTTCGTTAGAAAAACATCCTCTTTCCTTAGAGCCGTTATGTTTTACAATCCTTTTGCATACTTTATAGAGCCAGTGATTTACCGTGAACGCGAATTCCTTGCGGATAAGATCTCCTCCCGCATCACCAAGAAGCCGGAAGCTCTAGCATCAGCCTTAATCAAAATAGCCGAGAACGCGAAAGACGCCAGATTATTACCAAAGACTGTTATGTGCTTTTTCAATAACTACCGGTTTTTAATTAGGAAGCATCCTCCATTAGAGGAGCGATTGAAAAGATTAATGAGAATGATTGAGATCGAAGAGTTTCTTTAAGAACACAATTATAACTCTAATTTCTTTTATTTCCTTTTCGAAATCTTTATTATAGGACAAAAAGTAGTTTTAGCGGAGGCCTATAAATGAGCTCAGGCAACGTAACATGCCCCAAGTGCGGATTCACATTCAACCTCACCTACTCCAGAACATTTGCCTGTGGAACATGCCCCAGCGCAGCTCTGGGAGACTGTGGCTACATAAAATGCCCCAAATGCCAACACGAATTCCCCTCCTCCAGAGGCCAACAGATGCAAAGATGGAATTCTAAATTCACAAAAAAATTTTAGAAAATATATACGATAAATGAGCTAAAATAGGGTCACAACTTCTTTTGGCTATAATTTTAAATATAGACACCTTCAATTCTTAAGATATACTTGTTATTCAAGAAAAACACTAAATCAAACCCAAATCAATTAATTTATGGAGTAGATCATTATGGGCGGATATCTTGGAAAAATTCTGAGAGTAAACCTCTCGAAGAGTAAAATTACAACAGAGGAATTCAAAGAGGAAGTACAGAAGAAGTACCTAGGCGGATCAGGACTAGCGGCTAAAATACTATATGATGAACTTAAACCGGGAATCGACCCTCTGGGACCTGAGAACAAACTAGTCTTCGCCACCGGACCACTAACCGGAACCAGAGTACCCTCCTCCGGCAGACACCTCATCGCAGCCAAATCACCCTTAACCGGAATCTGGGGAGAAGCCACATCGGGAGGCTTCTGGGGCGCGGAACTCAAATTCGCCGGTTTCGACGCCATTGTAGTCGAGGGAAAATCAGAGAAACCGATCTATCTCTGGATTAAAAACGGAGAAGCAGAACTAAAAGACGCAGGCAAAATCTGGGGTAAAAACGTTTACCAAACAGAGGACATAATTAGAGAGAGCCTCGGTGACAGCAAAATAATAGTTTCCTCCATAGGACCCGCAGGAGAAAAACTAGTCAAAATAGCCTGCATCATGAACGACAAGGACCGCGCTGCCGGAAGATGTGGACTAGGAGCAGTAATGGGTTCCAAAAAATTGAAAGCCATCGCGGTGCGAGGAACACAAGAAATACCAGTAGAAGACCCAGAAAAGTTAAACGAAAACGCTAAAAAATTCCGGGAAGCATTAAAAGCAAACTTCATGGTGGAAGGAGTAACCAACCAAGGCACAAACAGCGCCACCGCAAGCCTAAACATGATGGGAACACTCCCCACCCAATACTACAGAGAGGGAGTCTTCGACCAAGCAGACAAAATCGATGGAAACGCTCTACAGCAAATAACAACTAAAAGATTCGCCTGCTACGGATGCCCAGTAGCATGCGGGCGAGGACACGTAGAAGTAAAAACTGGACCCTACGCCGGCACCGCAGGAGCTGGCCCAGAATACGAAACAGTCGCTGCCTTCGGTTCACTCTGCATGAACAGCGAATTAGGATCCATAGTCAAAGCCGGAATAATCTGCAACCAACTAGGAATAGACACCATATCAGCCGGAAACATAGTCGCCTTCGCCATGGAGTGCTACGAAAAAGGCATACTAACAGACAAAGAAACCGAAGGACTAAAACTAAACTGGGGAAACCACGAAGCACTAGTAAAACTGGTAGAAAAAATGGGCATGAAAGAAGGAATAGGCGAAACACTATCAGAAGGAGTAAGAAACGCCTCTAAAAAACTAGGCAAAGGATCAGAAAAATTCGCAATGCACGTCAAAGGATTAGAAACACCACTGCATGAGCCGAAAGGTTACAAGGGTCTGGGTCTAGGATATGCAACCTCAAACAGAGGCGCATGTCACTTGAGACCGGCGCCACAACTGGTGGAGATGTTGGCCATGGCAAGACCGGAGCTAGGATTTGACAAGGTGGCTGGGGCGTATGATGTTGAGGGCAAGGGATATGTGATAAAGGGATTGCAAGACTTTAAAACCACGGTTGATTCACTAGTTTTATGCAGCTTCATATACGACTTGTACGCTTATCTTCCAAACGAATCGGCTGAAATGGTTACGGCGGCAACTGGATACGAAATGGAAGTAGGAGAACTAGTGAAGATAGGTGAACGAATTTTCAATCTGAAGAGATTATTCAACGTTCGGGAAGGGGTATCGAGGAAGGACGACACGCTTCCTAAAAGATTCTTGGAGGAAAAAACTACTAAGGGCCCCACCGCAGGGCAAACAGTTGAACTCGAACCAATGCTCAACGAGTACTACGCAGCCAGAGGATGGGATGATAACGGAATACCAACCAAGAAGAAACTCTCAGAACTCGGACTCTAAAAAACGAAAAATTTTTTTTAAAAAAAATTTCTTATCTTTTTTGTATGGAATTGGGAAAACAAGTGAAAGGTTTTCTGAGTCAAAAATTATGCATACACAGATATTATAAGCAGTACAGGAATTCAACCACCAAATCCTAAAAACGCCACTACAAACTAATGTACCCCAAAGACAAGTAAAAAAGCCAAAAAAAGGAGAAGCAGTCTACGCTAAAAAAATACAGTTTTAAGCGCAGAGTGCGGAAGCTAGCCTAATTGAATATAAGAGGAGAGAGTGGTTGCTCCATGTGATTATTGAAATATTATTTATTAAATGTAAAAACTATTCATTCAACATGGTATCTAAACAAATCCACGTCCCCAGGTTCCTTCGGCAACTCTTTCACAAACACCTCAATAAATTCGCGCGTGGCGCGTTCTATGTCCTTGCTTTGGGTTATATACCTTCCTACGATTAGGATGTCTGCTCCAGCCGCGAGAGCCTCTCCAGCTGTTTCGGGTGTTATGCCGCCGGCAACAGCGAAAAGCATCTTGCTATCTTTAGGTATCTTGTTTTTAATCTCTTTGATGAGATGCCATCGAGGCTTCTCGCCGGTTGCTTCGACATCTATGGCTCTGTGAAGTATAACGACATCTGGCAACGATTTCAGTTCACCAAGCTTCTCCACAGGATCAGGCACTTCCATCATATCAATTATGGAGTAAATGCCCAGACGACGCGCCTCATAAATGAAACGATCTATAGACTCATTACTAGCCAAGCCAGATACAACCACGGCATCAGCAGTCTCTTCATATGCTATATCAACTTCAACCTGAGCGGTATCAAGGGTTTTAAGGTCGGCTATTATAAATATGTCTGGCGCAACTTCCCTTAGTTTACTCACCGCACTCACACCATATCTCTTAATCAGAGGCGTTCCTGCCTCAAGTATTATCCTGTCACTCTTGGGAAGCTCCTTAATCACTCTTGTAGCCTGTTCCATAGAAGGATTATCCAAAGCAATTTGCAAGTATGGTGGACGCCAGAGACGAGGCACTTTCAGTCCAGCCACCGGATGAGTGGCCCTATCCTTGTCATAGAGTATCTTCTCTAATGGGGGATAGTTTGTCAGGGCTCTGCTCAGTGCCAGTTTTGTGGCGCTGTAATTATAATGATAGATTTTTCGGTAGTCTTTGGCTTCGGGGTGGATGAATATGCTGGCTATTATTACCCAGGTGTCTAGTTTGTCCTTTGGTACTAGTCCTTCTTCGACGGCGTCGGCTATGGCTTTTGCGACTGCGGCTTGGGCGGGTCCGAAGATTTTGTTAGCTTCTTCCATATTTTTAACGGTGACCTTTGGTACAATGAGGACGTGAGGTTTTGGTGGGAGGTTGGGTCTTATTACTCCGAGGAGGGGTGTGTGGCCTGAGGATAGAGTGGCTAGTCCTTGGGCAAAAGCTGTGCCCACAGGGCCTTCTTTCTCGCCTACTAGTAAGTCGACGTGTGCTAACTCTTGTCCCTTACCGACCAACGCTTCTCCGATTAGATAAGTCAACGCATTTCACACCTCTTATCAGCATGTGGAAATTGTATAAACGCGTAATTAAACTTTTTCCGTTAACTCGTAAGTATTTAGTTGATTTTTCTGGAAAGCGGAGTGATATAATCATTAATGTATTGTTTTCGGCTGTTTTGTTTCTAAAAATTGTGGGGAATAGGACTATTTTACTTCTTTCTGCATTGCATTTAGGATGTCTGGATCGCTGAGTATAACCTGCTGTACAGTATCCCCGCTTTATTAACTGTTTTTCTATTCTGTTAATTGTCAGTTTATA
>NZ_JBRAKS010000057.1:0-15106 GCF_052745115.1 Candidatus Jordarchaeum sp. | reverse complement strand
CTTTTATTTAACAAACTACATTAATATAAAAAAATAATATAAAAAATAATAATAAATTTAAGTTTTAGGAGGACAAATAATAATGGCTAAAACGTCTGGATATTTAAAAGCAGACGAACTCAAGACACCTCTAGCATCTTTCAAAAACTTGGAGTTACAGATAGGAAAGGTCATACTAGAGGAGGAAGAATGGGAACCCATGGGACCCACTCCTATGCCCTCACTAGCCAGACTGAGACCATGGACCGTTAACAGACTTCTCAAAAGATATAAACCCTATTATGCCCCCTTCTGTGACCGCTGCTGTCTCTGTACCTATGGACACTGTGATCTAACAGCGGGTAAGGAGGGAGCATGTGGAATAACAATTGATGCTACTCAAGGCAGAATAGTTCTCCTAGCTTGTATCATAGGCGCATCAGCGCACACCGCTCACGCAAGACATCTACTAAACGACCTTATTGAAAGAGTTGGTCCTGATCACCCTGTAGACTTGGGAAATGATATTGAGGTCGAGGCCCCAGTAATCCGAAACGTTACAGGCATAAGGCCGAGAAGGCTGGGCGACTTGGAAGAGGTACTGGACTACGTTGAAGGCCAAATAGTGCACTCTGCTTCTGCCACTCACACCGGACAGGAGGGGAGCTATATCGACTTTGAAGCTAAGGCTATGCATGTTAGTTTGATGGATGCCATAGGAATGGAAGCAGCCGACCTAATCCAGATAACCTCATTGGACTTTCCGAAGGGTGAAGGCGATGTACCATTAGTGGATATTGGGCTGGGTTGCATAGACACGACCAAACCTGCTATTCTAGTTATAGGTCATAATGTTATGCCCAGCGTGGGTGTTATAGATTATCTTCGCGAGCACAAGCTTGAAGATAGTGTAGAAGTTGCTGGTATCTGTTGTACCGCCATAGACTTGACCAGATATGATCCAGGATATAAGGTTGTGGGCTCCATTGCACGCCAGCAGACCTTCATAAGATCCGGTGTTCCAGATGTTGTGATGGTGGATGAGCAGTGTATCCGAACGGACAACATTAAGGAAGTCGCCAAGATTAAGGCGGCGTTCATAGCCACAAATGAGAAAAACTGCATGGGTCTATCTGATAGAACCGAGGATCCAGTTCAGGAGATTGTGGACGACCTAGTGAAGTATGCCATGGCAGGCGAGGTTAATGGTGCACTTATACTAGACCCTGATAAGGCTGGAGAGGTTGCAGTGAGAACCGCTATGAAGCTTGCCCCTCTTAGAAATAAGTTCAAGAATGTTATCGCAGAGGAGCAGATTATAGAACTTGCTAAAGAATGTACTGGATGCTACGAGTGTGAGAGAGCTTGCCCAAATGATGCAGCTACCACAGATGCTATTAAAGCCGCTGCCGAAGGTGACTTAACTAAGCTTGCAGCCCTATACGAGCCCTGTATAGGATGCGGTAGGTGCACCGAGGCTTGCAGTAAAGGTATACCAGTCAAAGAAATGATTGACGCAGCAGCGGATAACCAGATCAAACAGGACAGGTATAGGGTTAGGGTTGGCCGGGGCCCAATTAAGGATACTGAAATCCGGAATGTTGGTGCTCCCATCGTTCTAGGCGAGATCCCGGGTGTGGTGGCTTACGTTGGGTGTGCAAACTATCCCGCGGGACCAAAAGAAGTGGCCCTAATGGCTGAAGAGTTCCTAAAACGAAGATACATAGTGGTCACCAGTGGCTGCTCAGCCATGGACATAGCCCGATACCGGGACGAGGAGGGGCTTACCCTGTACGAGAAATATCACGGAGACTTCGATGCCGGAGGACTAGTAAATGTTGGTTCCTGTGTATCTAACCCTCACATTACAGGCGCCGCAATAAAAATCGCAAACATTTTCGCTCGGAGACCTCTGAGGGCGAACTTCGAAGAGATCGCAGACTACGTTCTGAACCGAGTGGGCGCTGTTGGTGTCGCTTGGGGTGCCTACAGCCAGAAGGCGGCCTCAATAGCGACCGGTGTTAACATCTACGGAATCCCAGTAATAGTGGGACCACACGGATCCAAGTACCGCAGAATGCTTCTAGGTAGGCCTGACATTGATGAGGACTGGTACGTGTACAATGCTAGAACTGGAGAGAAAGTGTATGTCGGCCCGACCCCTGAACATTTGATGGTTGCGGTTGAAAACATGGACGAGTGCATTGTAGAGACCGCTAAGCTGTGTATGAGACCGAACGACACCTTTAAGGGTAGAGCCATTAAGCTCAGCCACTGGATAGACCTGTACCGGAGAAAATTCGGCAAGGACTTTCCAGATGATGTCCACAAGTATATTAGAGTCGATGGGGATATCCCGCTTACGTTCAAAGAAGACCTATTAAAGGTTCTCAAGGATAGGAACTGGCAATCCACGGAGATACCAGACCCCACACTGTACGAAAAATTCGTAAAATTGAAAGCTAAAAAGTAGATTACTAAAGGTGCAATATTGCACCTGCCACACCATTTTTATTTTTTTGGTTTAAAAAATTTTTTTAAAAAAATTATGGATTTATTTTTTAATATTTTATTTCATTTGGATTGTGGAGTATTTCTTTTGGAATTTTCAGATTATTGATGTCTAGCGAGTAGTAACGTTCCATCTCTGTCATTCTTTTTTCTGGAAGTTCCACTCCATCTCTGTGTGCCCAGTAGGTTTTTCCTCTGAATTTTTCAATGGATTCCCCTTCTTTCATAACTATTACTCCGTTTTTTATGGTGTATGATGTTTGGGAGAAAGCTTTTATCAGGTCTTCTGTTTCCTTTGTTGGGTCCTGAGTTTCCGGATTGAAATTATATACTGCGATGTCTGCGTCTGATCCTATAGATAGGTTTCCTTTGTTTGGTAGGTTTAGGGATTGTGCAGGGCTTGCTCGGGTTATTATTACTATTTCGTTTAGGGAATATTCTCTTTCAATTGAGGGTAGTGCTGTGTCTGCTTTTAGTTTGACTTGGTCCCTGACTTTTTTGCTTACGAGCCAGGCTATGATTTGGGGATAGTCTGTGATTAGTGCTTGGTTGGGATGGTCTACTGATAGCTGTATTTGCCAAGGGTCTTTTATTTGGAGTGCTAGTTCTAGTCCTGTTGCCCATGTTATGCTGCCGGTCTTGTCCATTTCGTGTTTTGTGGGTGCTGCTCCGAAGCTTGCCTCCATTTCTACTTGGTCGGTGAATATGTTTTTTTCATTTGCGGTTCTGGTTAGAAGAGGGTTGTCTGCGTAGAGGCTTATTGTTTGGTGGGATACCATTTGCCCGATGTCTGCTTCTACGTTTTGGTGAGTGTTTATGTAGTTGGCTATTTGTTCTGCTTTGGATTCTATTGTTTCGCTTCCACCATAGCTATGTAATTGTGCGTGTGCCAAGTGTATTGTTCTTTGTTTTTTGTTGGGTTTTATTTCTTCAAGGGCTTTTAGGGTTTTGAGGGTTGTTTCATAGTTTCCTGGTTTTCCGGCGTGGTTGGGATGTATGTGAATCGGGTGTGGTAAGCCTAGATGCTCATTTGCTTTTGTTAGTGTTTGGATTACTTCTAGTGGAGATACTCCCAGGTGTCTTATGGGTTCTTCTATGCTGGTTATTTCTTTTTTGAAACTCCAGGCATCGCTTGCTAGGGGGTTAACCAGTTTGACTCCGTAGGTTTTGGTTGATCCGAGGAGCCATGAGATTATGATGGCTGCTTCTTCCACAGATTTTTTCTTTACTGCGGGTAAAAGGTACCAATACGTGTCTAATAATAGTAGGCATGCATAATCCAGTAACTGGATATCTTGAAATTCTAGGTGAGTATGTAAGGCTTTTGTTGGGGATACTGCGGCTTCGACCACGAAGGTGTAGCCCATTTTTGAATAAATTAAGCCCACTTCAGGAGCTGTGAAAAGAACACTGTCTGAAGATGAGGGATAGAGCATACGGCCAAAATTAACGTGCTGCGAGGCCACGTGAGTATGTATATCGATTCCACCGGGAAAAACCATTTTTCCTCCAACATCTATAACCTCGGCATCCTTTTCGTTGACCGATTCTACTATTACTCCGTTTTTTATAGCTATATCCATACGTTCCCCAATTACGTTATTTTTCGGGTCAAATACGAAGCCATTTTTTAAGAGAAGTGATTCACTCATCAGCATCCTTTCCCAGTAGTGTTGCAAAGAGTTTTTCTGTGTTTAAAACTTCTTCCTTGGTGGTTTCTATGCTGGCTTTTAAAACATAGCAAGAGTTGTTTCCGGTCACATCTATGTCCGGGTCCATTATGGAGTTAAACCAGGGACCGTTTGGCATTAGTGCTAATCCCTTTTTTGTTTCATCCGTTTCATAGGCTTTAACAATAACTTTTCCGAATTTAGTGGTCACTTTCACATTGTCTCCGTTTTTAAAGCCTCGGCTACCCATATCTTCTTTGCTTAGTAGTATTACTGCTGTTGATTCAACATAACTTTTTTCGCCGGGTTCCTCGACCATCATCTTGTTTTGCTCAATAGACCTCGCATTACACAGTTTAACCTCAAGCTTACCCATCAAGAGCCCTGTTAAAGACATAGAAATCAGCTCCTTTCAAATCAACATTAACGGAAGTAGAAACAAATACATAAGTTTTATGAATCAAAGTATCTAACAGTTTAAGAAGCGACTCGTAAATATAAAGTAAAAAAGTTGAATAAAAATTTAGTTTATTTAGAAAACCTTATCGACGTATTTATTTCGAGGTGATGTTCTTGGATAAGGGATGGGTCGTTGAGATGTTCTCCTCCTACCAAATCCTTTTGAGGGAGGTAAAGGGGAAGGAGGCAGCGTAAGCGGCTCGTGTTATGGGAAGCGCCAGATATGGGAAAGATACTATTGATCTTTCCGTCGAATCGTGCGATTCGCGGGCTGCAACCTAGCCCTCGGAGAATTCGGAACCAAGGGATGCAGGTGGTGCGACATCTCATAGAACAAGCTCTGAGACGCTAATCACCTGGAGCTCAAAAACAAGAAATACCACAATTCAGAATAGAAAAAAATCCGGGAGCCGGAGACTTCAGAATGGTTTCAAACCCTGTGGACACCGCTCTGCTACTTAAATGTGTGAAAATGCTGGAAACTTCGGATCTTCACTCGGTTTCATTCACCGGTGGTGAACCTTTACATCAAACAGATTTCCTAAAAATAGTTTCAGAGACACTTTTCCAAGGGGGGTATACGCTTTATCTTGAAACTAATGGCTCTTTGCCCAATTGTGCCTCAAATGTGGCTGAACTTTTTGAGTACTGCTGCTGTGATATCAAGGACGAGTCCTCAGGAGCCGCCTCAGACTGGAAAGCTTTGGTAGAGAAAGAATTTGAAACTATTCAAATTTTTACCGAGGCTAAAGCTAAGACATTCGCCAAAGTTGTGGTCACATCTAAAACAAAAATAGAAAATATTGAATGGTATGCTAGGGAATTGGCTAAGATGAGATGCCCTTTATGCATACAGATTGTGACACCGTTTAGTGAGGTAAAAAAGCCCTCAATAAAACAACTATTCCAGTTTACCGAAGCCGCATCAAAATATCTTGGTAAAAACGATATTTCGTTATCCATTCAGGCCCATAAGGTTGTAGGAATTCTATAAAAATTCCTAAAAACTAGGTTTAAATGAGGAAGAGTTAAAAGTTTTTGTGGAAAATGTTGCAAAGAAATACAAGAATAAGATTTTAGATATTGAGCAAGCTATAACCGAAATATGAACATTTTAGGAAGTTCGAATAAATGAAGTATAAACTAATCGTGGAAAGAACTGACTTGAACTTTTCTGCAGCCCACTTCTTAATGCACCACCCGAAATGTGAGCGAATACACGGTCACAACTATAGGGTAACCATCAAGGTGGAGTCGGATGAATTAAACAGTCAACAGATGATAGTGGATTTCATGGATGTGAGAAACATAACTAGGGAAATATGCCAGAAAATGGATCACCACATACTCATTCCCACCAAAGCAGATGACATTGAAATCAAAGAAATGGGAAAGGAACTGGAAGTTATAGCAAACAAGAGGAGATACATCTTCCCAAAAGAAGACGCACTACTTCTGCCCATCGAAGCCACCACAGTGGAAAAAATCTCGGAGTATATTTACAAACAATTAAAACAGTCACCACTCAAAGACCTAAAAATAAAAGTTTCGGTAGAAGAAGCCGAAGGATCAATAGGCACCTTCACAGAAGAATAATCCCGAAAAGGATTCTAGTAGAAAAATTAAACCTTCTTATTTATGCCATTTTGAGCACTGTTTCGGGAGCCTTTTCAGATTTTCCGTGACGTTCAAGAAACTTATAGTACTGCACCATTTTATAAATAGCATTTGACGCCCGATATATTGAAGGGTATATGAGAAAATTATCATTCAAGTATCTTTTAAAAAGTTTCAAACGTTCAGCCTCCATTTCAGGCGTGTACTGAATAGGACCGCCTGAGGGGTTTAGAATCATTACAAAGGGTTTTTCAAGTTTTGGTTTAGCTTCCTTCAGTATATTAAATAGTAGATCGTTTCTTTCACTATTCATCGCTTCGTGTTGCAGAATTATTATATCAATTTTGGGATCCTTTTCTACCACTTCTAATAGCTTAGAGTACATGCTCATATCGTTGTAAACAAAGTAGGAGGCATCAATAGGGTTAGCTATACCTGTCCCGATATCAGGGACTATTTTACTCAGCTTTTCTTTGGTTTTTGGACTAAAGGCGGGAATCTTCAAACCCCCACTCTCACACTCGTCTGTGGATACAACGGCGTGGCCGCCGCCTCCCCCCAAAATCGCAGCATTAAATCCTCTAGGCGTCCTGCATCTAAGGAAAGCCAGGGTAACCTCATAGAGTTCTTCCATACTGTAAACTTGTATTGCACCCGACTGTTTGAACACCGTTCCCCAAATCTGGTTAGATCCTGCAAGAGAACCGGTATGGGAAAGCGTAGCCCGTGAGCCACCCGATGTCCAGCCACCTTTCCAGACAATAACCGGTTTAACCTTACAAGCTTCCCTCAAAGTCCTGAAAAAGCGGGGACCATTTTTAATACCCTCAACATAGAGGTTAATAATTTTAGTTTTAGGATCCTCCACAAAATATTCCAAGTAATCGGTAACTTCCAGATCTATTCCATTACCATAACTGACTATTTTGTTAAACTGTATATTAGCCCAAAAATCAGCCATACTCGCCAGTCCAACAGTATGTCCCCCACTCTGACTCGCGAATGATACCGGTCCATTCTCCGGAGGATTATACATATAAGGAATAGAAAGCCCACCCTCAAAAGAGTAAACACCCATACAGTTCGGGCCTACTATTCGGGTGTTGCTGCCGGAGATTATTTCTAGGAGTTCCTTTTCTAGTTTTTTTCCTTCTTCTGGTTCTTGGTCGCTTTCTGAGAATCCGGATGTGAAGATTACTGCGAATTTTACTTTGGCTTCGACGCAGTCTTTTATGATTTGTTTGATTACTTTTTTAGGTACCGAGACTATGGCTTGGTCTATGGGTTCGGGTGCATCTTGCACTCGGGAGTAGGCTTTTAATCCAAGGACTCGTTCTTCGTTGGGGTTTATAGGGTATAGGTGTTCTTTTGGGAATCCTCTTTTTAGTATTGAGCGCATGTACCAGTTGCTGTGTTTGAACGAGTTATCTGTGGCGCCGATTACGGCTACGGCTTTGGGGTAGAATAGAGGGTTAAGGTTTTCTAATTTGCTCATTGAGGTGCCTCCGACTATTTTTAATTTTTATTAGCTTGATTTAGAAATAGTTATTGTTCGCCCATTGCCAGTTTTAGTTCTTGTAGTGTTACGCGTTTTTTCTTTTCGAGTTTTTCTTGGGCTTCTTTTACTTTGTTTTGGATTATTGTTTCCTCTTTCTTTCTTTTTTCTTGTTGTTCCCTCTCTCTTCTCTCTCGTGCGAGTTTGATTTGCTGGGTTTTGTATAGAGATATTTCTTCTTCTATTTTTGTTAGCTGGTTCTCGTACTGGATTATTTTCTGGAATATTTCGATGTAGTTTTTATGATGGATGTCTGCGGTGTTTCGTAGTTCGTCTCTTTTTTGTGCGAGTTGTGTTATTTGGTCGAATGTGGGTTTGCTTTTTTCGTATTCTTCCTGTATTTCTTTTTTCAGTGTATTTATTTTTTGCCAGGTTTCTTCCATTTCTTCTTTAAGCTGATTAATATTGTTCTGTATTTTGAGGTTTTCTTCATAGTCTTTTAGGGCTTCTTCCATTTCTGCGATTTGTTTGATGATAGCATTTTCCTCTTTTAGGGAGAGGGGTGTGGTTTGTTGTTTCCATTCTAGTTCGTATTTTTTTTCTTCAGGTATTCACCATTAAAATTCAACGGTTTTAGTTTACTATTTTCCTCTTTTATTTTAAAGGAAGTTTCCTGGACTTTTTCGTATAGTTTTTCTTTCTCATTTTTTATTTGGCTCATTTTGGAACTGGTTTCTTCGTTTGCTTCTTTTAGTTCTTTGATTTGTTGTGCAATCATCTGTACTTCCCGGTTTTTATCATCCCTCTTTTGTTTATATTCCTCGGCGCTCTCTCTTAGCTTTCTAAGATTTTCAATTATGGTAATACGCTCTTTTGTTAGTGTAGAAATCTTGGCTTTATAGAATTCTTCATTTTCGGTCAAGATTCTCACCAGTCTACGGGTGTAGATTACGGGTCACTGACTATTGCTAGAGTTTACTTTTTGCGTTACGGTATAGGTTATCTGGTTAAAAACCTTACTTAAAAATTAAGTTATTTTTTCTGAAAAGGGATAACTATCTTAGGATATTTTACTGATAAAAGTACTATAAAAAGTCAAGGGATTGTAGTTTTTAATACATAAAAGAATCTTTATGTATATGTGTTATTAGGATTTGAATGAAAATGACTAGAATTTAAGGGACGTGTTTTTTATTTGAGACGAAAGGATCATTATTATTATAAGGCTCAAAGAGAGGGCTATCGGTCTCGAGCAGTTTTTAAACTAAGACAACTGAATAATAGGTTCGGGATTTTTACTGGTGCAAAGACCGTTTTGGATTTATGCTGTGCTCCAGGTGGATGGCTGCAGATTGCTAAGGAGGAGTTGGGTGAGGAAGGAATTGTTGTGGGTGTAGATATTAATAGGATTTTGGATATTGATGGTGTGACTTTTGTTTATGGGGATATTCTGGAGGAGGAGACGCTGAACCGGGTTCTGAGTGTTTGTTCAGAGTTTGATGTTATTTTGAGCGACTGTTCACCTAATGTGAGCGGCATTTGGAGTGTGGATCATGAGCGACAGATATTTCTTGCAAGGGCTTCACTAAACATAGCTAAAAGGGCCCTTAAAGATGGGGGTACTCTTGTTATAAAGGCTTTTCAGGGAAGTGAGTATCCGAATTTTTTGAAAGAGGTTCAGAAGTGTTTTGGTTTTGTTAGAACCACTAAGCCATCGGCTTCCAGAAAATCTAGTGCTGAAATGTACATTGTGGCTAAGAATTTTAGAAAAAAGTAAAAAAATTGCAGTATAGCCTATTAAGGGGTTAGGGATTGTTAAAAGTCCACAATTTGTTTATTTATCCAGTTTGTGATTTTTTTACATTTTATGGGAGATATTGGTTGAGATGTACCGCACCTTGTAATTTGTACACAGGTAAAGCACGGGCAGTTATTAAGAGTATTCCAAGTTATTGGAGTCTCTTCTTCCTTGTTAGGATATAGTCGGTAAGTCCATCTCCCCTTGTAGAGTTCTTTAGCTCTTCGGGCTAATCCTCTCTTCTCAAGTTTCACGGCGATTCGGGAACCCTCACGGCTATTTACACCAAGTTTTTTCCACAAGTCACTCTGGAGTAAACCCTTGTTTCCAGCTTCCAAAACTAGTTCATAAGCAGCTTCTTCCAATGATGTCACCTTCAACCCGGCTGTAATTTAGAATGAATTTATTGTTTTAGGAGAGACGACTATTGGTTAGACGGACCCCAAATTAAACAATAAAAAGGCGATATTTATACTTTATCATGAAATTGCCAGCGAAACCAAAAAAACATAACTCTTGATAAGAGAAAAACATGAAAAAACAAATCAAATAAAGTTTGTACAAAACTAAAAGGTTTATATATAAAAAATTGAAAAGCTAAAAACTTGTATTGTTCTAGAAATTTTAATATTTAAACAAATTTAATGTGGATTATTAATTGATTCATAAATTGTAGATGATTCTATTTACAAAATTGAAGTAAAAAATAGCCTGTGCGAAGGACCTTTTACGTGTGGAAAATGTTTTAGGGTTGCCCTAGTCTCGTGTTTTTCACGCATCCTAAATCAAGAGAGCCTTATAAAATAACAAACGATTGGATTGTCACTGGAATTTTTTCGGATCAATGTATAGGTTGTATGCAATGTGTGAATATCTGCCCTAAAAGTGCCATAACAATTGAGGAGACTGGTTAAAATGTGCGATTGGTGTATGGAACATGGGGATGGAAAACGTTGGTATCTCAATGTTAAAAATTATACAAAAGATTTCTTTGGGCCTCTTAAGGAAAAGGGGAAAACTCCCGCAATTGCCCATTTAGAAAATCTTTATTTTCAACTTGCGGAAGTAGTAATGTCTTGGGTTAACGAAAAAAATCCTGAAATCGCTACATATCTAAGAAAACTTGCAGAAGAAAGATATCTATTATACGGTCTACATCAAGTTGTGACATTAGAAGAGGTTAATGCAATTTTAGATATTGCGAGTCCTATTGTTAAGTACGCGTGTCCTTGTGAGAGAATACTTAGAGCAAGACCCGAAGAAAAGTGTTGTTTCGGTTTTGGTATGTCTCTTGATTTTGTTAGAGAATGGTTTGATTTTTTCAGAGGAGGAGTTGAATTCCTATCTAAGGAAGAAGCTAAAGAATGTATGGAAAAACTGGATGAGAAGGATTTGTACACGCAGTTTATATATATAAGAAACCTATTGTAGGCGGATTTTGTAATTGCGAGGCCCCCTCCTGCTATGCCATTAAAATTTCTCGAGAAAGAGGATGGAACTTTTATAAACGTTCACACTTCGTTGCAAATATTGAAGATAGTAAATGTATAGGCTGTAAGGAATGTATAAGCCGTTGTCAATTCGGGGCGGTTTCATATTCACCAACCCTCAACAGAGCAGTAATAAATCCATGGAAATGTTTTGGCTGTGGAGTATGTAGAATAGCTTGCGAAAATGATGCAATAAAGCTAATACCACGAGAAAAATTTTCCCTCCTTGAAGGATGTTTGGTGGTACTCTTTACCTGAAAAAAGTAAAGCATAATTAATGTTTAATGTCAAATGCTTGGGGAAGAGCTATTGTTTAATTATGAATACTTCCTACCGAAAAATGAAATATTTATATAACACGTATCTAAAAAACAATAATTAATCCAAGATTATGAAATTCGACCAAACAGGCTAATCCGGAGGAAAAAAAATGGTTCGTTTTTGCGACTTTTGCATCGATAAAGCAAAGTATCGGTGTAAGAGACATCGGAAAAGCTTCTGTCGTAATCATGGTCTGAGATGTCCAGGATGTGGAGCTGAGCTCTGTATCGAATGCCTTACCAAGAGAGAGTGTCCTAATTGCCATACAGAGCTACTTGTTTGCCCCACTTGTCTTTCAAATAGAAGAATAACGAGGCTTAAAGCGGACACCTTAAAATGCCCGATTTGTGATAAATAATCCAAGTTTTTAATAAAAGTTAGAAATCTCGTTATCTGGGGTTCTACTCAAACAGATATTTTAGTTTCTTCACAAAAGTTTCTTAATTCTTAAAGTTTAAAGTGAATGATATGTCAAAACTGATAATAAACAACTATGACCAGCTTATTGGGAGTTCTAGTGGGAAGAATAGGTTAGCTAGAGAAATTGTACTAGCTTTAATCGAGTCTGCACTCAGAGCCGCTGATCCTAAAACTGCGGTGAAAAAAAGCCTTCTTCTAAAAAGAAATAAATTAACAATCAATGGAAAAACTTTTGATCTTAACAGTTTAGACAACATCTATGTTGTGGGGGGAGGGAAAGCAAGCGGTGCTATGGCAGAAACTGTAGAAGAAATATTGGGAGAGAGAATTAGTGGGGGATGTGTTAACATTCTCAAAGGAACCAGAAGCCGGTTTAGAACTTTAAAAATTGAATTAGTAGAGGCTTCGCATCCTGTTCCCGATATAAGGGGATTAGAGGGAGCCAGGAGAATGGTAAGTTTGGCAGAAGAAGCTCAAAAAAATGATCTAATTCTATGTCTGATTTCAGGCGGAGGATCGGCACTTATCCCGTTACCTGTAGAGGGAGTCTCATTAGAGGATCTTCAAGAGGTTAATAGAGCCTTACTCAAGAGCGGAGCGGATATAAACTCGATGAATGCGGTGCGTAAGCACCTGTCAGCCATTAAAGGAGGAAATCTTGCTAAGGCAGCTTTTCCCGCCACAATTGTCAGTCTAATAATCTCTGATGTGGTGGGTGACCCTCTTGAAACCATTGCTTCTGGCCCCACGATGCCCGATCCCACCACATACAGGGATGCGATCAATGTTTTGAAAGAGTATAATATTTGGGATTTATGCTCAGAGGACATCAGAAATCATTTGTATGGGGGACTCAAAGGAAAATATTCTGAGACACCTAAACCTGGTGACTCAGTTTTCGAGAAGGTGTTTAATCTGTTGATAGCCACAAACAGAATGGCTTGCATGGCTGCTCAAAGGGAAGGACAGAAAAGGGGATTAAACTCGTTGGTTTTAACCACTTACTTGGAGGGAGAAGCCAGGGATGTAGGTACCCTAGTTAGTGGAATCGCTAAGGAAATCTTTTATCACAATAAGCCTTGGAAAAAACCGGTGGTGGTAATTTTGGGTGGTGAAACCACAGTCACGGTGCGTGGCAAGAGTGCGGGTAGAGGTGGTAGGAACCAAGAGTTGGCTCTGAGTGCCGCACTTAAGCTAGTGGGGGTAAAAGGTGTGGTTATTGGAGCTTTGGATAGTGATGGTATTGACGGTTTTTCCGAAGCAGCGGGTGCCATAATTGATGGACAAACCATTTTGGAATCGAAAAAGAAAGGACTGGATGCTTCTAGTTTTCTTTTAGAGAATAATTCTACAGTGTTTTTTAAGAGCATAGACAATTGCTTGATTCTTACAGGCCCCACGGGAACTAATGTGAATGACCTAGTGTTTATAGCAGTAATTTAATTTTGCAATCAACTTAAATAATATATTCAAACAATTACCCTTATATATGGATACACAAAGAATTGAAGAGGTCTGAAGATGGTTAAAGAATTACCAATGGCTTTAAAAGAGGGGATGCTTGAGGCCTTACCAAGATTCCCCCTTTCTGTTAATATTGCTCTGACCGGTATGATGACTGCACTGGTGTGTATTGCTACCATGGCTTTTCAGATATATTTCCCATTTTCCCAAGGCTACATCAATGCCGGTGAAGGCGTTATATACGTAACTGCTTTACTTTTTGGACCAATCATAGAAGGCATTGCAGGTGGAATAGGCTCAATGCTTGCCAATATTTTTCTTGGCTTTAATCAGTATGCCCTCGGCATGTTAATATTTAAAGGGGGAGAAGGTTTGGCAGTGGGGTTTTTTGGATACAAGTTCCGTCTTTTGGTTAAAAGGTGGTGGAAACCCCTCAGCATAGTTATGTGTACGGGAATTGCTGGCTTAATTCTTTACTTGGGTATAAGTTGTTTATCAGGTTTAGCAGAAATTTACGGGGGAGTTCGACCCTGGTGGTGGAGCACTAATCTATTTACTACATATTTCCAGTGCGGATGGTGGCACATTCTAGTTAACGTTCCATGGTGGGCGTGGCTTATTATATCGGTTTGTTTTGGTTTGCTGTTCTTATACTTTGGTCTTAAAGTGGATGCATCTGTTGGGTGGAGCATTCTTGCCATATTTGGAGGTGGCATTCTTATAATCTTGGGTTACTTCATTATAGAGCAATTCTTCTTGGGTTTGGCAGGTACGAATATTGCTATTATTATAGGCCAAATTCTCTTAGGTGTTATGATAGCTATTCCAATAGAGATAGCTATGAGAAAAATAACCCCAGAAATTTTTATACAAAGTTATAGTTGGGAGAAATAAATAGAAAAATTGTAAGGAAAAATGTTATCGAACAATTTTCAATCAACTATTTATTTTCCCTTAAGAAAATTAATTACTTCTCGGTTAAACTCCTCAGGATACTCCATATTGTATAGGTGCCCACCTTCAATAAACACGAGCTTAGCGTTTGGAATTCTCTCCGCCAATATACGAGCATTTTCTGGAGGTATTAATACATCATCCACACCCTGTAAAACTAGAGTAGGTACCTTTATACGTGGAATAAGATCGTAACTGTCGAAGAACATGACAGCTTCAATTTGATGGCGATTAGCGTATTCTGGAGCCGCGTTTTCCACGTACATTTGAAAAACCTTTTCAACTAGATCCTTTCTGTTTTCCAGAATGTCTTTTGCCACAATCACCGGCACCATTCTCCTGTAGAATTCTTCTTCTGACATGTTTGGGGCTCGAACTAGTTTTGAGATTATTTCTGGTGAAGCGTTCACCCCATGTGCGCCAACTGTGGTTGCGCACAGAACAAGTTTCTTAACTCTTTTGGGATAGTTTAAAGCTATTTCTTGTGCTATCATTCCTCCCATTGAAATACCTAGAATGTGGGCAGAATCGATTTCTAAGGCATCCATTAAACCGATAGTGTCCTCAGCGAACATACGGATGGAGTATGGTATATCGGGTTTATCGGTTTCGCCCGCCCCTCTATTATCAAACAGAACGACTCTGAATTCTTTCGAGAAATCCGGTACTTGAAACAGCCACATTTTCAGTGAGGAACTATATCCTCTAATCATTACTAATGGTTCGCCCTTTCCGTGAATTTCATAATTAATTTGGATATCTCCAATTTTGATTTTTGGCAAACTTTTCCCTCCTTTTTTATAAATCACGTCATTTGCGCATAAATTTTCTTAAGGGTTCTACTCTATGTAGAAATTCATAGAATTACATAGTGTTGGGGCTTCACAGTATCATGCGGCGGCCTCGCGAGTTCATCAGCCGCCCTCCA